>NZ_JBSFTP010000095.1:0-25861 GCF_053591315.1 Streptomyces sp. NPDC003042 | reverse complement strand
ATCACCGTCAACGCGGTGTCCCCCGGCACCATCGAGACCGACATCCACCCGTGGATGGCGATCCCGGAGGCCAAGGCCCAGGCCGCCGCCTTCTCCGTCTTCAACCGCGTCGGCCAGCCCGGCGACGTCGCCGACGTGGTCTCCTTCCTGGCCTCGGACGACGCCCGCTGGGTGACCGGCCAGAACATCGACGTCAGCGGCGGCTCCGGCCTCGGCATCTGACGCGGGCTCCTTCGTCCGCACACGGACGGCCCCGGGCCGCCGCCTCCCCCGTACACCGGGGAGGCGGCGGCCTTCGCCGTGGGCCCGGTGTGCCCGGACGGATCCTCGGCCCGGTCCGGGGCGGGGCCGGCGGGCACGGCGGCACGGCGGCGCACGCGAAGGCCCCCGGCCCGAGGGGGTTTCCCTCGGGCCGGGGGCCGTCTGCGCGGGTCCGGTCAGGTGTTCCGGATCGACAGGGTGTGGCTGAAGACGTTCTTCGGGTCCCACTTGTCCTTCGCCGCCTGGAGGCGGCAGTAGCCGTCCTTGAAGTAGAGCTGGGTCCAGGGGATGCCCGAGGTGTTCAGCGCCGGGTCGGCGAGGTCGGCGTCGTGGTAGTTGATGAACGCGCCGTCGTTGACTCCGCCCGGTCGCGGCACTCCGCCGGTGGCGGCGTGGACGTCCCGGTAGAACTCGCGGATCCACGCGAGGTTCGCCGCGTCCTCCTCCGGGGTGGCCCACAGGTTCACGAACAGCATCTTGAGGATGGAGTCGCGCTGCGCGGTGGCGGTGGCGGTGGAGGCGGGCAGGTTCGCCGCGCCGCCGTAGCCGGCGATCTCGACGAGGGCCGCAGAGTTGGTGTAGTCGGTGCGCGTCAGGTGCTTCCAGAACGCCTTGATCTGCGCGGCCGGCATCGTCTTGCGCAGGTAGGCGGACTTGGCCTTGAAGCGGCCCTTGCCCTCGAAGCCGGAGCCGCCGAGGCCCGGCCAGTGCAGGACGTTGTACAGCCAGTCGACGCGCTTGCGGGTGTCGACCCGGTACGTCAGACCCGTGCCCGCGACGATGGCCGCGAGGTACTGGTCCAGGAGGGAGTCGGCGTTCGGCAGGGCGGCGTCGATCTGCGAGCTCATCAGGAACTCGCCGGCCAGCTTGTGACGCGGCTTGATGGCACTGAACAGCTTCGCGTACGGCGAGGTCGCGGAGGAGTTGGCCTCGTGCCAGGCCGTGAAGTTGTGCAGCAGCCGGCTGAAGGCGGCCTCGGTCATCCCGGTCCAGGAGAAGGCGACCTCGGAGATGATCAGCTCGCGCGGCGCCTTCTGGAGCAGCAGCGCCGGGTCGGTGCCGGTCGCGTTCGGGCCGCGGAACCAGTAGCGGGTGACGATGCCGTAGCTGCCGCCGCCCGCTCCGGTGTGCGCCCACCACAGTTCGCGGTTGGGGTCGCCCGCGTCGCGGGTGGCGACGACCTTGCGGGCCGTGCCGGTGGAGTCCACGTGCACGACCTCAAGGGCGTACAGGTGGTCGATGGTGACGCCGTGGGAGCGGGCCAGCGGACCGTAGCCGCCGCCGGGTATGTGGCCGCCGAGCGCGACGCTCGGGCAGGTGCCGCCGGGGATGGTGACGCCCCAGTTGTTGTAGAGGGTCTCGTAGACGCTGCCCAGCTGGGCGCCCGCGTCGACGGCGACCGCCCGGCGGGCGGAGTCGTACGAGATCCCGGTCATGGCCGAGATGTCGATGAGGACACGGATGTTGGCGTTGCTCGTGAAGTCCTCGTAGCAGTGGCCACCGCTGCGGACGGTGAACCGGAGGCCCTTGTTGAGGGTCTCCTGCACGGCCTGGACGACCTGGTCGGCCGTGCTCGCCACGAGCACGTAGTTCGGCGTGCCGACCCAGCGGCCGTTGGCCCCGGCCACCAGGCTCGCGTAGCGCGGGTCGGACGGCGTTACCGTGACCAGCTCGGCCGAGGCGATGCCGGCGGCGGCCGTCGGCTCGGCGGCGAACGCCTCACCCGCCCAGCCGCCCAGTGCGGGCAGTGCGAGGGCTGCGCCGCCGGCGGCCGCACTGTGTTTCATGAACACGCGGCGGGAAACTCCGGTCATTCCGTGTACCTCCACGAGGAATTGGTTCACGAGTGCGGAACTCGCATCACGCCGCACACCTGGTGGAGGCGGGGTGGAATCAATGGCCGTCAGTCGTTGTGAAACCACAAATTATCGGCCAGATTCCATCGTCGAGTAATCCTCCACCAATTCCGCTTGTGAAGGGGGAAAGAGCCGCGGCAGAGCGGATCGAAACGGCGCAGCTCAGACGGCCCGGACCCCGGCCAGCGGGGAACCCGCCAGCGCGTCGTGCGGGACCGCGGGCCGCAGGGCCTCGCGGGTGGCATCGCAGAGCTGGATCTCACCGGCCGGCGAGAGTTCCAGCAGACACTGGCAGGTGTCCAGCAGGGCGCCGTTGACGGACGGCGCGGCGGTGGGGTCATCTGGCCGGAAACGGACCAGTGCGTTCCCCGTCGCCACGGCGGCGTGCAGGGTCAGGCCATGCCACGGGGAGTGGCCCGGCGCGGCGTCGGCCGCGGGGTCGGTGAGCCGGTCGCGGATCGCTGCCGCCGCGCGGACGGCCCGTACGGCGGTGCCCTCCTCGCCGCCCGCCCGGAAGAGGCCGAGCGAGACGGCTCCGATCGAGGTCACGGCGTCGCCCCCGAACCGCTCGATCCGCCGGCGGACGACGGCGTTGACGTTCTCGAGCATCTCGTCCAGGAAATCGGGGGTGCCGCCGCCGAGTTCCGGGGTGATCCGGGTCTGCACGAGGAGCACGCTGATGCGCTGGCGCTCGGTGACGACGGGGCGCGGCGCGGGCTGCCGGCGGACCGGCGCTCCCCTGGGCTGGGCCGGGCGGTCGGCGAGCAGCAGGCCGCGGGGGCGGGTGGGTACGGCGGCCAGCATGCGCCGCCGGTCCTCCGGGCGTTCCTCGCGCGGGTCCTCGTAGCGCTCGGCGGGGCGCTCGGCGGTGAGCTCCTCGACGCGGTCGGCGCGCGCGGCCCGTTCGGCGGCGAGCTCCGCGGTGCGTTCGGCGGCGTACAGGTCGACGGCCCGCTCGACGGGCCGGTCGGTGTAGCGCTCCGCGTACCGGTCCGCTCGGGCCGCCGGGGCCGCCGCGCCGGCGCCGTCCTCACGCCGGCGCACCTGGCCCCCCGGTACGCCGACCGGGGCCGGGCCGCCGAGGATCACCGCGGCGGGGGGGAGGTTCAGGGCCGGGTCGTGGGCGAGTATCGCCTGCTGGAGCCTGCGCAGTTCGTGGCCGGGCTCCAGGCCGAGGTCCTCCACCAGCGTGGCGCGGATCCGGTTGTACACGCTGAGCGCGTCCGCCTGCCGCCCGCAGCGGTACAGGGCGAGCATCAGCTGGCCGGAGGAGCGCTCGCGCAGCGGCTCGGCCTCGACCGTGGTGTCCAGCTCGCCGAGGACGGCGTAGTGCTGGCCGCAGCGCAGCTTCGCCTCGAAGTAGTCCTCCAGGACGTCGAGGCGGGCGTTCTGCACGGCGGTGAGCTCGGGCCACATCGTGCCGGTCTCCACCAGGTCCGACAGGACCGGTCCCCGCCACAGCTCCAGGGCCTCGCAGAACAGGGTCGCCGCCTCGTGCGGGGCGCCGGCCGCGAGCTGGGCGCGGCCCTGGCGCACGCGCTGGCGGAAGAGGTGCAGATCCACGTGGTCGGGATCGACCCGGATCATGTAGCCCGGTGCGCGGGTGACGAGCTCGGCCGGCGCCCCCTCGCCGGGAGCGCACTGGTTCAGCATGCCGCGCAGTCCCCACACGGCGTTCTGGAGGATCTTGCGCGCCGTGACGGGCGCGTCGTCCGCGCTCCAGAGCGCGGTGAGCAGTTGGCTGGTGGGGACGACCTGGTTGGCCTGTAGAAGCAGATAACCCAGCGTGGCACGCGGCTTGGTTCCGCCGAGCGGTACGGGCTGGTCAGCGGACATCACCTCGAGCGGACCCAACATCCGAAAGCGCATAACTCCCCCGGTCCTGCGGCTGATACGTCATGCTCACTCGCTCGGAGATTACAAACCAACACTCCGGTTTGTCAAAAGCCTTGCTCGGTACGTTCGGTGAGAGGGTGCGGGCCGCACACCCTCCCAGGCGCCCGATTCTTGAAAAACCAAAGGTCAGAGGGCCCGGGAAGGGGGGATCCCGGGCCCTCTGGCGGTGCTGCGGTCAGGGGTGAGGCCGCATCGCTGTGGGTTGGGTCACAAGCCGATGGAGAGAAAGGAGGCTGAGAACAGTCCCTGAGGGTCCCTCAAAAAGCATGACCGGTTTGGTTTGCGTGCCGCCACCTGTCAGGCGACCGGTGCCAGGCTCGCTCCGTCCGTGTCCCGGATGATCACGCAGACGTCCCGCAGGGCCGCCTCCAGCCGGTCGATCTCCTCGTCGGTGAGGTACACCGACGGTTCGAAGCGCAGCGTGTTGACCGCGCTGGAGGTCGGGAAGGTGCGGATGCGGTGCGCGCGCAGGATGTGCCCCGAGACGAAGTACCCGAAGAAGCCGCTCTGGGCGACCGCCCGCAGCGGGTCGGACTCCGAGCCCGACTGGTCGTGGAACTCCAGGCCCAGCATCAGGCCGCGGCCGCGCACCTCCTGGACGATGCCGGGGAAGTCGTCCCGTACCGAGCGGAGCATGCCGAGCAGCTTCTCGCCGCGCTCGGCGGCGAGCCGGTAGACCTCGCCGTCGCCGCGCTCCATGATCTCCAGCACCTTGAGGGCGATGAGACAGGAGAAGCTGTCCTTGGCGAAGGTCGAGCTGTGGGCGAGCTCGAACTGCCCGTGGTAGAGCGGCTTGCGTACGAGCATCACCGCGGCCTTGGCGATGCCGCCGCCCAGGCTCTTGGCCAGGGTGTAGTAGTCGCCGCGCAGCCCGAGCCGCGTGGCGGCGAGGAAGTCGCCCGTGCGGCCCATGCCGGTCTGCACCTCGTCGATCACGACCGGGATCGAGGCCTCGGCGCAGACGTCCTGGATCTCGCGGGCGAACTCCGCGGTCAGCTCGTGGATGCCCCCCTCGCCCAGCACGGGTTCCAGGACGAAGGCCACGAACAGCGGGAAGTCCCGCTCGACGACCTGGACCTGGCCGCCCTCGACGACGAGGTCGAGCAGCTGGGCCCGCTCCTCGTCGATGATCTTCCGCAGCGCGCCGGGCTGGTCGCGCGGGACGAAGCGGGACTGCGCGGCCAGCGCCTTGAACGGCAGCCGGTAGCCCTCGTTGTGGGTGAGCTGCACGCTGCCGGCGAGCTTGCCGTGGAAGCCGCCCTCGGGGACGAGGAACAGCGGTGAGCGCGCGGCCTGCGCCTCGTTGCGGGCGACCACGTCGGAGACGAGGTCCTCGATCGAGTCGGCGACCCCGGCCGGGACGGCTGCCCGCCCGGACGTGACCTGGGCCAGTACGTCCTCCACGTGCGAGGCGATCTCGTCGGTGAGCGCCGTCAGGCGCAGGCCCCGGTCGAGCTCGGCGTGCTTGACGGCGGCCTCGACGGCCTCCGCGCCGCTGTTGGCGAAGATGGCGTAGTACTGCTCGTCGTCGCCGCGCTCGCGCTGGAGGATCCGGTTGAGGACCTCGGCGACGTCGTTGGCGTACGGGTGGCGCGAGAACTGCGCGTGGACGGGGGTCTGCCCGTCCAGCAGCTCCTTCGCGTAGGCGTTGATCTCGGGGTTGTTGTGCCCGAGCATCAGGGAGCCGTAGCCGCCGACGTAGTCGATGACGGGGATCTCCGCGCCGTCCTCGCCGCGGCGGTAGAGGGTGTTGCCCTCGCCGCGCACGTACTCGGCGTCGAGGCCGCCGGAGGCCAGCACGCCCAGCAGGAACGGCTCGGCGAACTCGGTCCCGACGGTGGTGGGTTCGTCTCTCATGTCAGTCCCTTCAGGCGTTGGTGGTGGACTCTTCGCGGGCGGCGGCGGCCGGCGCGTCGTCCGGGGCCTCCTCCGCCGGCGCCTCGGCGGCGCCGATCGCGGGGATGTGGCGCAGCAGCGACAGGACGATGACGCCGGTGACGACGGCGAGGCCGGCGCTGACCCAGGCCGTCGCCTGGAACCCGGAGGTGAAGGCGTCGCGGGCGACGGTCACCAGCTGGGCGCCGAGGTCCCCCGGGAGGGAGGCGGCGGCGTCGGTCGCGCCGCCGACGGTGTCGCGGGCGGCTTCCGCGGCGTCGGGGGTGACGCCGGCCGGGAGGTTGTCGTCGACCTGGCCGCGGTAGACGGCGACGGCGATGGAGCCCGTCACGGCGATGCCCAGCGCGAGGCCGAGGTCGTAGGCGGTCTGGCCGGTGGCGGCGGCGCTGCCCGCCTTCTCCGGCGGCGCGGCGCCGGCGGCCAGCGAGGTGCCGAGGACGCTGATCGGGGCGACGCCGAACATGATGACGGCGAGGCCGAGCGAGGCGGGCACGATGCCGTCCTTGTCGGGGCCGGCGATCCCGGTCAGCCAGAAGCCGGCCAAGGTGACGACCAGGCCCGCGGTGATGACGAACGCGGGGCGGATCCGCTTGGCGAAGACCGGGGTGAGCTGCGAGCCCAGGATCAGGCCGACGGCTCCGGGCAGCAGCCACAGGCCGGCGGCCAGCGGGGTGAGCCCGCCGGAGACCAGCAGGTACTGCGGGACCAGGTACTCGACGCCGTTGAGCGCCATCATGCCGAACAGCAGGGTCAGCAGCGCGCCGGTGAAGGCGCGGGTCTTGAACAGCCGCATGTCGAGCAGCGGGGTGTCCAGGGAGTTCTGCCGGCGGACGAACACGACGGTGAAGGCGGCGCCGATCAGCAGCGCGGCGAGGTTGCCCACGCTGAAGCCGTGCTCGGCGAACTTCTTGAAGGCGTAGACGATCGGCAGGATCGCGGCGAGGAAGAGCACGACGCTGGCCAGGTCGATCTTCCCGGCGTTCGGGTCCTTGTACTCGGGCAGCAGCAGGGGCGCGAGCAGCAGCGGCACCAGCATGACCGGGACGCCCATCAGGAAGACGGACCCCCACCACCAGGCGTCGAGCAGCACACCGCCGATGACGGGGCCGACGGCGATGCCGACGGACAGGGCAGTGACCCAGGTGGCGATGGCGGTCGCCCGCTGACGGGCGTCCTTGAACATGTGGATGATCAGCGAGAGCGTCGACGGCAGGACCGCGGCGCCGGCCACGCCCAGCAGGGCGCGCGCGAAGATCAGCATCTCCGGGCTGGTCGAGTACGCGGCGAGCAGCGAGGCGGCGATCACGCCGACGGAGCCCAGGATCAGGAGCTTGCGGCGCCCGATCCGGTCCCCGAGGGTTCCCATGACGACCAGGAACCCGCAGGTAAGGAACCCGTAGATGTCAGTGGTCCACAGCAGCTGCGAGCTGGTGGGCCGCAGGTCGGCCGTGACGTACGGGGTGGCCAGCCACAGGACGCCGAGGTCGGCCGTCATCAGAGTCACCGGCAGCAGCAGGACGAGGAGTCCGAACCACTCCCGCGGCCCGGCCCGCAACTCCACCGCGGGGGCGGCGGTGTTCGAAGACATGGTTATCCCTTCATCTATGTTCTGTTGGTCGCGCTAGGGGGTGTCCGACCCTGATCCGCCGAACACCCCCTAGGGGGCCGTGCGGACCAGCCGGAGGATTTCCGCGGCGACCGTGCCGGGGTCCTGCTGCGGCTGCCAGTGGGAAGTCTTCTCCAGCGTCACGAGCCGGTAGGGGCCGGTGACGTGGTCGGCGGTCTTCTCGACGGCCAGTTCGCTGACCGCCGTGTCGGTGCGGCTGTAGACGAAGGTCGTCGGGACGGTGACCGGGCCGAAGCCGAGGTCGTCGCCGAGCAGGTTGTTGGCCCTGTACCAGTTCAGGGCGGCGTCGAGGACGCCCGGCCTGGTGTGGGTGGTGACGTAGCGGTCGATCTGGGCGTCGGTCAGGACGCCCTCGCCGGCCTGGGTGAACCAGGCGCGCAGCTGCGCGCCGTCGTCGGCGAGGAAGTGCGCGGCCGCGCCCTCGGAGACGAGGAACTCCACGTACTGGGAGCTGTGCTGCTGCTCCTCGTCCACGCGGTAGGCGTGCTGGTACGCGTCGAGGTGCGGGATGGCCAGCGCGGTCAGCGTGCGCACCCGGTCGGGGTGGTGGGCCGCCAGGTACCAGGCCACCGCGGCGCCCCAGTCGTGGCCGACGACGTGGGCGGTGGTGATGCCCAGGGCGTCGAGGATCCCGAGCGCGTCGGCGGCGAGGTGCTCGATGCGGTACGCCGCCACCTCGCCGGGCCGGGCGCCGTCGGAGTAGCCCCGCTGGTCGGGGGCGATCGTGCGCAGCCCGGCCGCGTGCAGCAGGGGCTCGGTCTCGGTCCAGGACTCCTTGTTGTGGGGGAATCCGTGCAGGAGCAGGACCGGGTCCCCGTCGGCGGGGCCGCTCACGTCGACGTCGAAGACCAGGTCTCCGAGGGTGATGTTCATGACTACTCCTGGGACGCCGCGGCGATGGCGGACTCGATCTGCGGGTCGTGCAGGACGGCCGGCGAGTCGACGAGGCCGATCACGCGCGCGTAGGCGCGGGAGACGACGGCGTCGCGCGAGGCGGCCTCCTGGACCTGCGCGATGAAGGCGTGGGCCTGCTGGACCTCCTCGGTGCGCTCGCCCTCGACCTCGGGGAAGCTGAGGTCGGCGCCGACGGCCATCTCCCAGCAGCCGTCGATGGCGTTCGCGGCGAGGTCCTTGAAGTAGGCGATCGGGTCGGGGCGCTGAGCCTTGGCCGTGTGGTCGCGCAGGACGAGCGAGCCGAGGGCCGCGACGGTCATGCCCTGGGCGTAGCTCGGGTTGAAGGAGCAGACGGCGTCGCCGAGGACGAGGAGGCCGGCCGGGAAGTCCGTCAGGCGCTGGTAGTGGCGGCGCAGGTTGGTCGGGAACTTGTAGGCGACCGGCTCGTCGAGGGGCTCGGAGGCCTGGAGGACCTCGTAGATGTCGGGGGCGGCGAGCGACTTGATGAAGTCGAGGAAGCCCTCGGGGGTGGTGGGCGGGTGGTCGCCGAGGATGCCGTAGGCGGTGACGATGGAGCGGCCGCCGTCGACCTTCTGGCAGATCGCGCCGCGCGGTATGCCCGCGGAGGCGACGGTGTTGATGGAGATGTTGCCCTCGAAGGCCTCGTCCGGGACCCGGTAGTAACGGGTGGTGTAACCGAGGCCGATCTTGTGCTTCTCCTCGTCGACGGCGTCGAAGCCGAACTCCTGGAGCCACACGGAGGTGCGCGAGCCGCGGCCGGTGGCGTCGACGACGAGGTCGGCCTGGACGGTCTCCTCGGTGCCGTCCTGGCGGCGGACGACGACGCCGGTGACCTCGCGGCGGTCCTCGGTGGTCGTCAGGCGCAGGATGTCGGACTGCTCCAGGAAGCTGACCTGCGGGAGGGCGAGCACGCGGTTGCGTACGTGGCGCTCCAGGAAGGGGCGGCTGGAGCAGAGGGCGAAGAGCCCGGAGTCGACCTTCTGGAGCCGCTTTCCGTTGATGATCCAGCGGACGTCGCCGGCCACGTCGCCGAGCTGGGCGCCGGCGGCCTTCATCTCCTCGGTGAGGCCGGGGAAGTACTCCTCGGCGATCTGCTGCCCGCGGGAGAGCAGGCCGTGCAGGTGGTGGCCCTGGGGGAGGCCGCGGCGCAGGTCGTTCGGACCGGTCAGCTCGTCACGGTCGACGACGACGACCTCGGCGAAGTTCTCGGAGAGGGCGCGGGCCGAGAAGAGGCCGGCCATGCTCCCGCCGAGGACGACCGCGCGACCTCCGGTCACGTTTCCGGCGGATCCGGGGTTGACCCCTTGGGAAGATGCAGCACTCACAGCGATCAGCTCTCCTTGAATTCGCACATCACTACAGCCCGGCTCGAGCCCTGCGAGACCAATGCGCACGACTGCGGTTATTTGAATCGCGTAAGCCCGCAACGAAGGTATCCGCAGGCGTTCCACCGGCCGCTCATTGCGTGGCAACGGGCCGCTCATCAGGCGTTCCAGCGACTGGAGTTACCGGGCCATGACTGTTTGTGAGCCTGCCTTTACTAGTCTGTCGGGGACTAGATTTTCTAGGCCCGGTACGGAACTCCGCGAATAGTTGCGGTCCGCAGTTCGAAGACCGCGGTGAATCCAGGCGCAGCAGTAATACCAGGCGCAGTAAACCCAGGAAAGGGCAGCCGAGCGTGGTGACCAGTGAGCAGAATCCTGTAGCAGCCGGGGCGCGCACCGAGAAGGTGCGGCAGATCGCTGTCGTGGGGCTGTCCTGCCGGCTTCCCGGAGCCGAGAGCCCGGCCGCGTTCTGGGAGCTCCTGCGGAGCGGGTCCAGCGCCGTCGCCGAGGTCCCGCCGGGCCGCTGGGGCGTGCCGCGGGACGGCTCGGCGGCCCCCGGTGACGGCCCGGGGCGCGCTGCGTTCCTGGACGGGGTGGACCTCTTCGACGCCCGCTTCTTCGGCATCTCCCCGCGCGAGGCGGCGGCGATGGACCCGCAGCAGCGCCTGGTGCTGGAGCTGGCCTGGGAGGCGCTGGAGGACGCGGGCATCCTCCCGGCGGCCCTGCGCGGCAGCCGGACCTCGGTGTTCGTGGGCACGCTGCGCGACGACTGGACCAACCTGCTGTACCAGTACGGCACCGAGGCCATCACCCAGCACACGATGACCGGGGTGAACCGCGGTGTCATCGCGAACCGGGTCTCCTACTACCTGGGTCTGACCGGTCCGAGCCTGACCGTGGACTCGGCGCAGTCCTCCTCGCTGGTCGCGGTGCACCTGGCCTGCGAGAGCCTGCGCAACGGGGAGTCGACGACGGCCCTCGCGGCGGGTGTGAACCTCAACCTGCTGACGGAGAACGCCACCACGGAGGAACGATTCGGCGCCCTCTCCCCCGACGGCGTCACCTACACCTTCGACGCCCGCGCCAACGGCTTCGTCCCCGGTGAGGGCGCCGGCGTCCTCGTCCTCAAGCCCCTGGAGCAGGCCCTCGCCGACGGCGACCGCGTCTACGGCGTCATCCGCGGCAGCGCCGTCAACAACGACGGCAACACCGCCGGCCTGACCGTGCCCAGCCCGGCCGCCCAGGAGCAGGTGCTGCGCCTGGCCCACGAGCGGGCCGCGCTCGGCCCCGCCGAGCGGGTCCAGTACGTCGAGCTGCACGGCACCGGCACCCCCGTCGGCGACCCGATCGAGGCCGCCGCCCTGGGCGCCGCGCTCGGCGCGGACCGGGCGGAGGGCGACGCACTGCGCGTCGGCTCGGTGAAGACCAACATCGGGCACCTGGAGGGCGCCGCGGGCATCGCGGGCCTGATCAAGACCCTGCTGGCGATCTCCCACCGCGAACTGCCCGCGAGCCTCAACTTCGAGACCCCGAACCCGGCCATCCCGCTCGCCGAGCTGGGTCTCGCCGTCCAGCGCGAGCACTCCGCGTGGCCGCACCCGGACCGCGCCCTGGTCGCGGGTGTCAGCTCCTTCGGCATGGGCGGCACCAACGCCCACGTCGTGGTCTCCGAGGCGCCGGCCACCGCCGCCGCGCCCGCCGCCGACGCCCCCGCCGCCGAGCCCGCGGTCCTGCCGTGGGTGCTCTCCGCCCGGTCGGACGAGGCGCTGCGCGCGCAGGCCGCCCGCCTGGCGAAGTTCGCCGGCGCCGAGGGCGCGCCGGGCCTCGCCGACACCGGCTTCGCGCTGGCGACCACCCGTACCGCCTTCGACCGCCGCGCGGTCGTGGTCGGCTCCGACCGCGAGGCGCTCCTGGAGGGCCTGCGGGGGCTGGCCGAGGGCCGGCCGGCCGCCGGGGTGGTGCGGGGCGAACCCGCCACGGGCACCACCGCGTTCCTCTTCACCGGTCAGGGCGCGCAGCGCGCCGGGATGGGCGAGGAGCTGTACGCCGCGTTCCCCGCCTACGCCGCTGCCTTCGACGCTGTCACCGCCGAACTCGACCAGTACCTGGACCGGCCGATCCGTGAGGTCATCGCCTCCGGCGAGGGCCTGGACGAGACGGGCAACACGCAGCCCGCCCTGTTCGCCGTCGAGGTCGCCCTCTACCGGCTCATCGAGTCGTGGGGCATCAAGCCCGACCAGCTTGCCGGGCACTCCATCGGCGAGATCTCCGCCGCGCACGTCGCGGGCGTCCTCTCGCTCGCCGACGCGGCCAGGCTCGTCGCGGCCCGCGCGAAGCTGATGCAGGCCCTGCCGACCGGCGGCGCCATGATCGCCGTACAGGCCACCGAGGAAGAAGTCCTCCCGCTCCTCGAGGGACTTGGCGAGCGGCTCTCGATCGCCGCGGTCAACGGTCCGAGTTCGGTCGTCATCTCCGGCGACGAGGACGCGGCCGTCGACGTCGCGCTGCGGATCGCCGCGCTGGGCCGCAAGACCAAGCGGCTGACCGTCTCGCACGCCTTCCACTCCCCCCACATGGACGGGATGCTGAAGGACTTCCACAAGGTCGCCAAGGAGCTGACCTACGCCGAGCCGCGCATCCCCGTCGTCTCCACCCTCACCGGCCAGCTCGCCACCGGGGACGACCTGCGCACCCCCTGCTACTGGACCGACCAGGTCCGCGGCGCCGTCCGGTTCGCCGACGCCGCGAAGACCCTCGCCGAGCTGGGCGCCGACGTCCTCCTGGAGATCGGCCCTGACGCGGTCCTCAGCGCCCTCACCGAGGGCACTCCCGCCCTGCGCGCGGGCCGCCCCGAGGCGCAGACCCTGCTCACCGCCGTCGCGACCGCCTTCACGGGCGGCGCCGGCGTCGACTGGAGCGCGCTGTACCGGGGCCTGGGCCACGAGGGCGGTGGCGCGCGCCGCTTCGCCCTGCCGACGTACGCCTTCCAGCGCCGCCCGTACTGGTTCGACGCCGCCGCCCGCAAGGAGGCCCCCGCCCTCGCCGCCGCCCCCGCGGCCGCGCAGGACGCCCCGGACGCCGCCCCGCGCGGCGAGCTGGGCCTGCGCCTCGCGCGGCTGTCCGCGGCCGAGCGCCGGCGCGTGGTGTCGGAGCTGGTGACCTCGCACGTCACCGCGATCCTCGAGTACGGCCCCGGGGAGGCGCTGGAGCAGCGCACCCCGTTCCAGAAGCTCGGCTTCAGCTCGATGATGACCACCGAGCTGCGCAAGGCACTGGCCGAGGCCACCGGCCTGCGGCTGCCCGGCGGGCTGCTGTTCGACCACCCCACTCCGCAGGCGCTGACCGAGTTCGTCGAGGCCGAGCTGCTGGGCGCGGCGGACTTCGCCGAGGAGTTCACCCGTCGCTCCGGCGCCGATGCCGACGAGCCCATCGCGATCGTCGGCATGGCCTGCCGCTTCCCGGGCGGCATCTCCTCCCCCGCCGAGCTGTGGGACCTGGTCGCGGCGGGCGGCGACGCCGTCTCCGGCTTCCCCGAGAACCGCGGCTGGCCCGAGGACCTGTACGACGCCGACCCCGACCAGCCCGGCAAGAGCGCCGTGCGCCGCGGCGGGTTCCTGCACGACGCGGGCGAGTTCGACGCCGCGTTCTTCGGGATCTCCCCGCGCGAGGCCCTCGCCATGGACCCGCAGCAGCGGCTGCTGCTGGAGACCGCGTGGGAGGCCGTCGAGCGTTCCGGGATCCGCCCCGAGGCCCTGCACGGCTCGCGGACCGGCGTGTTCGTCGGCGCGACCGCGCTGGAGTACGGGCCGCGCATGTACGAGGCCCCCGAGAGCGTCCAGGGCTCCGTCCTGACCGGCAGCACCACCAGCGTGATGTCGGGCCGGATCGCCTACCAGCTCGGCCTGCTCGGCCCGGCCGTGACCACCGACACGGCCTGCTCCTCCTCGCTCGTCGCCCTGCACCTGGCGATCCGCTCGCTGCGGTCGGGCGAGACCAATCTCGCGCTGGCGGGCGGCGCGACGGTCATGTCCTCCCCCGGCATGTTCGTCGAGTTCTCCCGCCAGCGCGGGCTCGCCCCCGACGGCCGCTGCAAGTCCTTCTCCGCGGACGCGGACGGCACCGGCTGGGCCGAGGGCGTCGGCCTGCTCCTCGTGGAGCGGCTCTCGGACGCCGAGCGCAACGGGCACCGCGTCCTCGCGGTGCTGCGCGGCTCCGCCATCAACCAGGACGGCGCCTCCAACGGCCTGACCGCCCCGAGCGGCCTCGCCCAGCAGCGCGTCATCCGCCAGGCCCTCGCCGACTCCGGTCTGGACACCACCGAGGTGGACGCGGTCGAGGCGCACGGCACCGGCACCAAGCTCGGCGACCCGATCGAGGCCGAGGCGATCATGGCCACCTACGGCAGCGCCCGCGAGGGCGGCTCCCCGGTGTTCCTGGGCTCCCTCAAGTCGAACATCGGCCACGCCCAGGCGGCCGCCGGCGTCGGCGGCGTCATCAAGATGGTCGAGGCGATCCGCCACGGCGTCCTGCCGCGGACCCTGCACGCCGACGAGCCCTCCCCGCACATCGACTGGTCGGCCGGCTCCGTGGAACTGCTCACCGAGGAGCGGGCCTGGCCCGAGACCGGCCGGCCGCGCCGCGCCGCCGTCTCCTCCTTCGGGATCAGCGGCACCAACGCCCACGTGGTCATCGAGCAGGCCCCCGAACAGCCCGCCTCCGCCGCCCCGGCCGAGGAGCCGGCGGCGCCCGCGCTGCCCGCCCCCTGGCTGCTGTCGGCCCGCACCCCGCAGGCGCTGCGCGCCCAGGCCGGGCGGCTCGGCGCCCTCGTCGCCGAGGCGGACCCGTCCGCCGTCGGGCGGGCGCTCGCGAGCACCCGTACCCTCTTCGAGGAGCGCGCAGTCGTCCTCGCCGAGGACCGGGCCGCGCTGCTGGCAGGGCTCGACGCGCTGGCGACGGGCTCCGGCTCGCCCGCCGTGGTCACCGGCAGCGCCGCGAACGCCGGGCGCACCGCGTTCCTCTTCACCGGCCAGGGCGCCCAGCGCCTGGGCATGGGCCGTGAGCTGTACGCGCGCCACCCCGTCTTCGCCGAGGCGCTCGACGCGGTGTTCGCCGCGCTGGACGCCCACCTGGAGCGGCCGCTGCGCGAGGTGGTCTTCGCCGCCGGGGGCAGCCCCGAGGCGGCCCTGCTCGACGAGACCACGTACACCCAGCCCGCCCTGTTCGCCGTCGAGGTGGCCCTCTTCCGGCTGCTGGAGCACCACGGGGTCACCCCGGACCTGCTGGCAGGCCACTCCATCGGCGAGCTGGCCGCCGCCCACGCGGCCGGGGTGCTGACCCTGGACGACGCGGCCCGGCTGGTGGCCGCGCGCGGCCGGCTGATGCAGTCGGCCCGCTCCGGCGGCGCGATGATCGCCGTCCAGGGCACGGAAGCGGAGATCGCCGCTTCCCTCGCCGGCCACGAGGACGCGGTGTCGATCGCGGCCGTCAACGGCCCGGCGTCCGTGGTGATCTCCGGTGACGAGTCCGTCGCCGAGGAGATCGCCGCCGGCTGGCGGGAGCAGGGCCGCAAGACCAAGCGCCTGACCGTCTCGCACGCCTTCCACTCCCCGCACATGGCGGAGATCCTGGAGGAGTTCCGTACGGTCGCGGCCTCCCTCACCTTCTCGGCGCCCGCGATCCCGGTGGTCTCCACCGTCACCGGCAAGCTCGCCACCGACGCCGAACTGACCTCCCCCGACTACTGGGCGAACCAGATCCGCGCCGCCGTGCGCTTCCTCGACGCGACCGTGGAGCTGGCCGCGCAGGGTGCGACCGTGTTCGTCGAGGTCGGCCCGGACGCGGTGCTGACCGCGCTGGCCCAGGGCGCCCTGGACGACGCGGCCGTCGTCGCCGTGCCGCTGCTGCGCGCGGGCCGCCCCGAGACGGAGACCTTCACCACGGGCATCGCCCGCGCCCACACCGCCGGCGCCTCCCTGGACGCGGCGACGTTCTTCGCGGGCGCCGCCCCGGTGGAGCCGGCCGAACTCCCTGAACTGCCGACGTATCCCTTCCAACGTGAGCTGTACTGGCTCTCGCCGAGCGCCCCCACCGACGCCCGCAGCCTGGGCCTGGACGCCTCCGACCACCCCCTGCTGTCCACCACCGTGGAGTTCGCGGACCGCGAGGACGCCCTGTTCACCAGCCGGATCTCGGTCGGCGGCCACCCGTGGCTGAAGGACCACACCATCGGCACCACCGTGCTGGTGCCCGCCACCGGCTTCCTGGAGCTGGCCGTCGCCGCCGGCGACCACCTCGGCGCCACCCGCGTCGAGGAGCTGACCCTGGAGGCCCCGCTCGCGCTGACCGGGCGTGATCCCGTGCGCGTGCAGGTGGCGGTGGGCGCCCCGGACGCCTCCGGGATCCGCCCGTTCTCCATCCACGCCCGCCCCGACACGGGCGAGGACCAGGCACAGCCCTGGACCCGGCACGCCACCGGCGCGCTCGCCGAGGCCACCGCCCCCGACGAGGACGGCGACCTCTCCGCCTGGCCGCCGGCCAGCGCCGAGGCCGAGCCGCTGGACGGCGTGTACGAGCGCCTCGCCGACCTCGGGTACGCGTACGGCCCCGCCTTCCAGGGGCTGCGGGCCCTGTGGCGCGACGGCCGGGACCTGTACGCCGAGGTCCGGCTGCCCGAGGAGCACCGCGAGAGCGCCGCCCGCTTCGGGGTGCACCCCGCGCTCTTCGACTCCGTACTGCACCCGCTGGTGCTGGACGCCGCCACCCCCGGGGACGGCGACCGGATCCGGCTGCCCTTCGCCTGGTCGGGGATCTCCCTGCACGCGGCGGGCGCCGCCGAGCTGCGCGTACGGATCTCCCCGACGGGCAGCGACACCTACCGGCTGACCCTGGCCGACGCGGCGGGCGCGCCCGTCGCGGAGGTCGAGTCGCTGACGCTGCGCCCGGTCGCCAAGGAGCAGCTCACCGCCGCCTCCGCCGACGGCGGCGCGCACGACTCGCTGTACACGGTGCAGTGGGCGGCCGTGGCCGCCCCCCAGGGCCCGGAGGCCGACTGGTCCGAGGCGGGCGAGGACCTCTCCGCCGCCGAGGCCGGCAAGGACGTCCTCGTACGCCTGGCCGGCGCGGCCGGGGCCACCGTCGAGGGCGCGCACCTGACGACCCTGAAGACGCTGGCCCTGGTCAAGGCGTGGCTGGCGGACGAGCGGTTCGCCGACTCCCGGCTGGTGTTCGTCACCACCGGCGCGGTGGCCGCCCTGGGCGGCGAGGACGTCGCCGACCTGGACGCGGCCCCCGTCTGGGGTCTGATCCGCTCGGTGCAGTCCGAACACCCCGACCGGCTCGTGCTCGTCGACGCCGAAGAGGGCACCCCGGACTCCCTCATCGCCGCCGCGCTCGCCGCCGGCGAACCCCAGCTCGCGGTCCGCGCGGGCGAGCTGTACGCCCCCCGGCTCGCCCGCGCGGCCGCGACCCCCGCCCCGGCGGAGCCGGTGCTCGGCTCCGAGGGCACCGTCCTGGTCACCGGAGGCACCGGCGGCCTGGGCGCGCTCTTCGCCCGCCACCTGGTCACCGGTCACGGCGTACGGCACCTGCTGCTCTCCAGCCGGCGCGGCCCGGCCACCCCGGGCGCGGACACCCTCGCCGCCGAACTCTCCGCCCTGGGCGCCGAGGTGCGCGTGGTCGCGGCCGACGCCGCCGACCGGGCGTCGGTGGCGCAGCTGCTGGCCGCCGTGGACCCGGCGCACCCGCTGACGGCCGTGGTGCACACGGCCGGCGTGCTGGACGACGCGACGGTGGAGTCCCTCACCCCGGAGCAGGTCTCGGCGGTGCTGCGCCCGAAGGTGGACGCGGCCCGGAACCTGCACGAGCTGACCAGTGGGCTGCCGCTGAAGGCCTTCGTGCTGTTCTCCTCGGTCTCCGGTGTCACCGGCACCGCGGGCCAGGCCAACTACGCGGCCGCCAACACCTACCTCGACGCCCTCGCGGCCCACCGCCGCGCCTCGGGCCTGGCGGCGACCTCGCTGGCCTGGGGCCTGTGGGACAGCAGCCACGGCATGGGCGCCGGCCTCACCGACGCCGACCTGGCCCGCTGGGACCGGGCGGGCATGACCCCGCTCACCCCGGAGCAGGGCCTCGCCCTGTTCGACGCGGCGATCGAGGGCACCCAGCCGCTGCTGGTGCCCGTCGCGCTGAACCTCGCCCGGTTCCGCGGCGCCGCCGAGGCGCCGCCCGCCCTCTACCGCGGCCTGGTCCGCACCCGTACCCGCCGTGCCGCGCAGGCCGGCGCGGGAGGCGGCGCCGGTGACTCGGGCTGGAGCCGGCAGATCGCCGCGCTCCCCGAGGACAAGCGGGCCCAGGCCGTACTGGACCTCGTACGCTCCACCGTGGCCTCGGTGCTCGGCCACGCGGGCGCCACCTCCATCGACCCGCAGCGGGCCTTCAGCGACATCGGCTTCGACTCCATGGCCGGCGTGGACCTGCGCAACCGGCTCGGCACGGCCACCGGCCTGCGGCTGCCGGCGACGGCGGTCTTCGACCACCCGACCCCGGGCGCCCTGGCGGCGTACGTCCTGTCGAAGGTGTCCGCGGACGCGGGCGCGACCCCGGCCAAGGCCGTCAAGGCCCGCGCCAAGGGCGCCTCCGACGAGCCGATCGCCATCGTCGGCATGGCCTGCCGCTTCCCCGGCGGAGTGAACTCCCCCCAGGACCTGTGGCGGCTCGTCGCCGACGGGGTGGACGCGGTCAGCGGCTTCCCGGTCAACCGCGGCTGGGACCTGGACGGCCTGTACGACCCGGACCCCGAGCACACGGGCACCTCGTACGTCCGCGAGGGAGGCTTCCTCCACGAGGCGGACCTCTTCGACCGGGAGTTCTTCGGGATCTCCCCGCGCGAGGCGACCGCCACCGACCCGCAGCAGCGCCTGCTGCTGGAGACGGCGTGGGAGACCTTCGAGAGCGCGGGCATCGACCCGGCCCTCTTGCGCGGCACCAACACCGGTGTGTTCACCGGCGCGATGTACGACGACTACGCGTCCCGGCTGAGCGCCACCCCGGAGGAGTTCGAGGGCTTCCTGCTCGCGGGCAACCTCTCCAGCGTCATCTCCGGCAGGCTCTCCTACACGTACGGCCTGGAGGGCCCGGCGCTCACCGTCGACACGGCGTGCTCCTCCTCGCTGGTGGCCATGCACCTCGCGGCGAACGCCCTGCGCTCCGGCGAGTGCGACCTCGCGCTCGCGGGCGGCGTCACCGTGATGAACAGCCCGCACACCTTCGTGGAGTTCTCCCGCCAGCGCGGGCTCTCCCCCGACGGCCGCTGCAAGTCCTTCTCGGCGAGCGCGGACGGGACCGGCTGGAGCGAGGGCGTCGGCCTGCTCCTCGTGGAGCGGCTCTCCGATGCCAAGCGCAACGGACACCAGGTCCTGGCCGTGATCCGCGGCACCGCCGTCAACCAGGACGGCGCCTCCAACGGCCTCACCGCCCCCAACGGCCCGGCCCAGGAGCGGGTCATCCGCCAGGCCCTCGCCAACGCCGGCCTGACCCCGGCGGACGTGGACGCGGTCGAGGCCCACGGCACCGGCACCACCCTCGGCGACCCCATCGAGGCGCAGGCCCTGCTGGCCACCTACGGCCAGGACCGGCCCGAGGACCAGCCCCTGTACCTGGGCTCCCTCAAGTCGAACATCGGCCACAGCCAGGCCGCGGCCGGTGTCGGCGGCGTCATCAAGATGATCGAGGCGATGCGCCACCGCACCCTGCCGCGCACCCTGCACGTGGACGAGCCGTCCCCGCACGTGGACTGGGAGGCGGGCGCGCTGGCACTGCTGACCGAGGAGACGCCCTGGCCCGAGCAGGGCCGGCCGCTCCGCGCGGGCGTGTCCTCCTTCGGCATCAGTGGGACCAACGCCCACGTCATCATCGAGCAGGCCCCGGCCGCCCGCCGGCCCGCCCCCGCGGCGGGGCCGTCGGCGCCCGCCGGCGTCGTGCCGTGGCTGGTGTCCGGAAAGGACGCGAAGGCCGTCCAGGCCCAGGCGGCCCGGCTGCACAGGTTCGTACTGGACCACCCGGAGCTGTCCGCCGGGGACATCGCCTTCTCGCTGGCCACCGGACGCGCGGTACTGGAGCACAGCGCGGCCGTCGTCGGCGCCGACCGGGAGTCCCTGGTCCGGGGCCTGTCCTCGCTGGCGCACGGCGAGTCCGCGAGCAACGTCGTACGGGGCCGCTCGGCGCGCCCCGGCAAGACGGCCTTCCTCTTCACCGGCCAGGGCAGCCAGCGCCTGGGCATGGGCCGCGAGCTGTACGCCTCGAACCCGGTCTTCGCGAAGGCGCTGGACGAGATCTGTGCCCGCTTCGACGCCGAACTGGCCCGCCCGATCAAGGACGTCCTGTTCGCCCCGGAGCACTCGGCGGACTCGGCCCTGATCGACCAGACGTCCTTCACGCAGGCCGCGCTGTTCGCCATCGAGGTGGCCCTGTACCGGCTGTTCGAGCACTACGGCTTCACCCCGGACTACCTCCTCGGCCACTCCATCGGCGAGGTCACCGCCGCCCACCTGGCGGGGGTCCTCGAACTGGGCGACGCCTGCTGCCTGGTCGCCGAGCGCGGCCGGCTGATGCAGGCCGCCCGCGAGGGCGGGGCGATGGCCGCGATCCAGGGCACCGAGCAGGAGGTGCGCGCCTCGCTCGCCCCCTACGGGGACAAGGTCGCCATCGCCGGGGTCAACGGCCCGACCTCCATGGTCGTCTCGGGTGACGCGGACGTCGTGGACGAGCTGTGCGACGCCTGGCGGGCGAAGGGCGCCCGCACCAAGAGGCTGCCGGTCTCGCACGCCTTCCACTCCCCGCACATGGACGAGGTGCTGGCGGAGTTCCGCGAGGTCGCCTCGGGGCTGACCTTCCACGCGCCGCGCATCCCGTTGGTCTCCAACGTCACCGGCACCCTGGCCACCGAGGAGCAGCTGACCTCGCCGGAGTACTGGGCCACGCACATCCGGGAGGCCGTGCGCTTCGCCGACGGGATCCGCTACCTGGAGGAGCAGGGCGTCACCGACTACCTGGAGCTGGGCCCGGACGGGGTGCTCACCGCCCTCGCCCAGGGCTCCCTGGAGCAGGAGGCGGGCGCGCTCGCGTCGGCCCTGCGCCGGGACCGGCCCGAGGCGGAGAGCGTCGCCGCGGCGATGGCCCTGCTGCGGATGCGCGGTGCCCGTCCGGACTTCGCGAAGCTGTTCCCGGGCGCCCGCACGGTGACCCTGCCGACGTACGCGTTCCAGCACGAGCGGTACTGGCTGGAGGACCCGCAGACCCCGGCCGACGCGGCCGGGCTGGGTCTGGCGGCGACCGGCCACCCGCTGCTGGGCGCGGCGGTCGCTGCGGCGCACCGCGACGAGTACCTGTTCACCGGCCGGCTCTCGCGCCGCACGCACGCCTGGCTGACCGAGCACGCCGTGCACGGCACGGTGCTGCTGCCCGGCACCGGCCTGATCGAGCTGGCCGCGCGGGCGGGCGAGCAGCTCGGTGTCGAGCGGGTCGAGGAGCTGATGCTGTCGGCGCCGCTGGTGCTGCCCGAGCAGGACGGCGTGCAGGTCCAGGTGGTTGTCGGCGAGGCGGACGGCACGGGCCGCCGCGGCGTGGAGGTCTTCTCCCGGCCCGACGACGGCGACGTGGCCACCGACCGGCCGTGGACCCTCAACGCGAACGGCTCCCTGGCCCCCGCGGGCGACGCGGGCGAACCGCTCACGGTGTGGCCGCCGGCCGGGGCCTTCGAGGTCTCCCTCGAGGGGGCCTACGAGCGCCTGGAGGCGCTGGGTTACGCGTACGGGCCGGCCTTCCAGGGCCTGTCGCGGCTGTGGACGCTGGGCGAGGACGAGATCTTCGCCGAGGTGCGGCTGCCCGACGCGCAGCGCGCCGACGCGGGACGATTCCTGCTGCACCCGGCGCTGCTGGACGCGGCGCTGCACCCGCTGCTGCCGGGTGTGGCCTTCGACACGGGCCAGGCACGGCTGCCGTTCTCCTGGTCCGGGGTGAGCGTCCACGCGGTGGGCGCGTCGGTCCTGCGGGTGCGCCTGACCCTGTCCGGGCAGGACTCGGACACCCTCCAGGCCGCGCTGACGGTGGCGGACGGCAGCGGGGCGCCGGTGGCGACCGTCGAGTCACTGCTGCTGCGCCCGGTGTCGAAGGAGGCGCTGCGGGAGGCCGCTTCGACGGCCAGGGACGGCCTGTTCAAGGTCGCGTGGGCTGCGCTCGCCGAACCGCGCCTGCCTTCGGCCTCCGCGGTGGACACCTCCGGGTGGGCCGTCGTCGGGGACGTCACGGTCGCGGGCGCCCGCCCGTACGCCTCGCTGGAGGAGGTCGCCGCGGCCGGGTCCGTGCCCGCCACGGTGGTGCTGGCTCCGGCCGCCGTCACCGGTGAGGTCGCCGTGGCCGCCCGGCAGGCGCTGCGCGAGACCCTCGCGACGGCGCAGGCCTGGCTGGCGGACGAGCGCTTCGAGGACTCCACCCTCGTGGTGGTGACCCGGGGCGCGATCGCCACCGGCGGGGAGCCCGTCACGGACCTGGCGCACGCCGGTGTCTGGGGTCTGCTGCGCGTCGCGCAGACGGAGAACCCGGGCCGGATCGTCCTGGTCGACCTGGACACCGACGGCGCCGCCGGCCTGCCCGGCTCGGTCCTGGCCTCCGGCGAGCCGCAGATCGCGGTGCGCGGTACGGAGCTGCTGGTGCCGCGCCTGGCTCGGACCGCGCAGAACTCCGAGGCCCGGACTGCTCGTTGGGACCAGGGCACCACCCTGATCACCGGCGCGACCGGCGCGCTGGGCGGCGTACTGGCCCGGCACCTGGTCACCGAGCACGGCGCCAAGCACCTGCTGCTGCTCAGCCGCCGCGGCCAGGACGCCCCGGGCGCCGAGGATCTGCGCACGGAGCTGACCGGGCTCGGCGCGCAGGTCACCCTCGCCGCCTGCGACGTGACGGACCGGCAGTCCCTGGCCGGCGTGCTGGCCGCGATCCCCGCGGAGCAGCCGCTGACCGGGGTGGTCCACACGGCCGGTGTGCTGGACGACACCGTCCTGTCGGACCTGACGCCGGAGCGGCTGGAGAAGGTGCTGCTGCCGAAGGTGGACGCGGCCTGGAACCTGCACGAGCTGACCAAGGACCTGGACCTGTCGGCCTTCGTCCTCTACTCCTCCATCGCGGGCCTGATCGGCAACGCGGGCCAGGCCAACTACGCGGCGGGCAACACCTTCCTCGACGCCCTCGCCCAGTACCGCCAGGCCGCCGGACTCCCGGCCACCTCACTGGCCTGGGGCCTGTGGGCCCAGGCCTCCACCATCAGCGGCTCGCTGGAGGAGGCGGACCTGCGCCGCCTCGCCCGGCTCGGCCTGCTGCCGCTGTCCTCCGCCGACGCGATGGACCTCTTCGACGCGGCCCCCGGCACCGGGGAACCGGTCCTGGCCGTCACCCGGCTCGCCGTGGAGGCCCTGCGCAAGCAGGGCGACCGGCTGCTGCCGCTGCTGCGGGACCTGGCTCCGGCCGGTGCGCGCCGCGCGGTCGCGGGCAGCGGCGCCGGGGCCGGTACGGACGGCCCCTCGCTGGCCGAGCGTCTCGGCGCCTTGCCGGAGGAGGAGCGCGTCACGGCGCTGACGGACCTCGTACGGGCCCAGGTGGCGGCGGTGCTCGGCCACGCCGACCACAGCGGCATCGACGCCGACCGCGCCTTCCAGGAGCTGGGCTTCGACTCGCTGACCGCCGTGGAGCTGCGCAACCAGCTCAACGCGGCGACCGGTCTGCGGCTGCCCAGCACCCTCGTCTTCGACTACCCGAACCCGGCCGCGCTCGCCGCGTACCTGCGCCAGCAGATCACCGTGGAGGACGTGTCAGCGGCCGGGCCGGTCCTGTCGGGCCTCGACAAGCTGAAGTCCGCCATCCAGGCGGCCGCTTCGGACCGCGAGGCCTTCGACCAGATCACCGGCCGGCTGCGCGAGCTGCTGGACATCGCCGACACGGCGAGCGGTGCCAAGGCCGAGGACGGCAACGCCGACCTGGAAGAGGCGAGCGACGAGGAGCTGTTCGCGCTCCTCGACGACCTCGACTGACCGTCGAGCCGTAGGGCGTCCGGGCCGCAGCGCGGCATGCGAACCCTCCATTCATCATCACCCAGCCACATCACGTCGGGGAGCTGAGATCACGTGGCGAACGAGCAAGAACTCCGGGACTACCTCAAGCGGGCCATCGCCGATGCCCGGGACGCGAAGAAGCGTCTGCGCGAGGTAGAGGACAAGGCACAGGAGCCCATCGCGATCGTCGGGATGGCGTGCCGGTATCCCGGCGGGGTCGCCACTCCCGAAGGCCTCTGGCAGCTGGTCACGGACGGGGTGGACGCCGTCAGCGGCTTCCCCGTCAACCGTGGCTGGGACCTGGAGCGGCTGTACGACACCGACCCCGACGCGGCGGGCACCTCGTACACCGCCGAGGGCGGCTTCCTGCACCAGGCGGACCGCTTCGACCCGGAGTTCTTCGGGATGTCCCCGCGCGAGGCGCTCGCCGTGGACCCCCAGCAGCGGCTGCTGCTGGAGACCACGTGGGAGGCCTTCGAGCGGGCCGGGATCGACCCGGCGTCGCTGCGCGGCAGCCGCACCGGTGTCTTCACCGGCCTGATGTACAACGACTACGGCTCCCGGGCGGGCCTGCCCGCCGAGGGCAACGAGGGCTACCTGTTCAGCGGAAGCGCGGGCAGCATCGCCTCGGGTCGCCTGGCGTACACCTTCGGCCTGGAGGGGCCGACGGTGACCGTCGACACGGCCTGCTCCTCCTCGCTGGTGGCCATGCACATGGCGGCGAACGCGCTGCGGGCCGGCGAGTGCGACCTCGCGCTCGCCGGCGGCGCGGCCGTCATGTCGACGCCGACCGCCTTCATCGAGTTCTCCCGGCTGCGCGGCCTGTCGGCCGACGGCCGCTGCAAGTCCTTCTCCGAGCACGCCGACGGCACCGGCTGGGCCGAGGGCGTGGGCCTGCTGCTGGTCGAGCGGCTCTCGGACGCCCGGCGCAACGGGCACCAGGTCCTCGCGGTCATCCGCGGTACGGCGGTCAACCAGGACGGCGCCTCCAACGGCCTGACCGCCCCGAACGGCCCCTCCCAGGAGCGGGTCATCCGGCAGGCGCTCGCCAACGCGGGTCTGACCACGGCCGATGTGGACCTGGTCGAGGCGCACGGTACGGGCACCTCGCTGGGCGACCCGATCGAGGCGCAGGCGCTGCTGGCGACGTACGGCCAGGACCGGCCGGCCGGCCGGCCGCTGTACCTCGGCTCGCTGAAGTCGAACATCGGGCACAGCCAGGCCGCGGCCGGTGTCGGCGGCGTCATCAAGATGGTGCAGGCGATCCGGCACGGCTTCATGCCCAAGACCCTGCACGCCCAGGAGCCTTCGACGCGGATCGACTGGGAGGCGGGCGCGGTATCGCTGCTCCAGGAGGCCCGTGAGTGGCCCGAGACCGGGGCGCCGCGCCGTGCGGGCGTGTCCTCCTTCGGTTTCGGCGGCACCAACGCCCACGTGGTGATCGAGCAGGCTCCGGCCGCCGAGGAGCCCGAGGGCGGGGCGGCGGAGCCGCTGCCGGCGCCGGTGGCGCTGCCGGTGGTTCCGTGGGTGCTGTCCGGCAAGACCCCGCAGGCCGTGGCCGGTCAGGCCGAGCAGCTGCTGGCGTACGCCGGGGAGCACGAGGACCTCGACCCGGCCGCGGTGGGCCGCGCGCTGGTCGGCCGGCGCGCGCTGTTCGACCACCGAGCGGTGGTGGCGGGCACCGACCGGGACGCGCTGCTCGCGGGTCTGCGGGCGCTGGCCTCGGGCGAGGCCTCGCCGGCCGTGGTGCGGGGGGCGAAGACCGCCGGGAAGACGGCGTTCTTGTTCACCGGTCAGGGTGCGCAGCGCGCCGGGATGGGCGAGGAGCTGTATGCCGCGTTTCCCGCCTATGCCGCTGCCTTCGACGCCGTGGCCGTGGAGCTCGACCAGTACCTGGACCGGCCGGTCCGTGAGGTCATCGTCTCCGGTGAGGGCTTGGACGAGACGGGCAACACGCAGCCCGCGCTGTTCGCCGTCGAGGTCGCC
>NZ_JBSFTP010000094.1:0-25874 GCF_053591315.1 Streptomyces sp. NPDC003042 | reverse complement strand
AGTGATCATCCGATCTCCTTCCCTCGCAGGCACCAAGAACCGCGAGGCCACCATCCTGACCCGGCGCTCACCGGCGTCCGTGCGAGGCGCGCTGACGCCCGGCCTCGCGCGTGGTGGGGGCCGGATCGGGGTTGCACCGAAAGGGGGCTGAACCCTTGGCTGGAAGGTTGCTTTCAGCGGGGGACCGGGAGTGTGACCGGAGGGTGAAACCCCTAATTCACCGACCGCCTGTTTGCCCAGGTCAGGCCCTGTGGGCAAGCCTTTCCCGGAAAACGACGCCTCTAATTCGTTAGTAATTAGAGGTTCTGGATCTCTGATGGGCCCGGGCGGCGTTGTCCAGCCGAGGGCAGGACGTGTGTGGTTCGGTCGGTGCCGTGGTGACCCCTACGACACCTCCGACCGTGCGAGGTCTTTGAAAAGAACTGGTGGCGCTGGGCGCCGGCCGGTCCTCGCACGTTCTGCCCTCACGGGGCCGTCAGGTTCGGGATCCTCGTTGGATGAGCTGCCGTACGGTGACGCGTTTCTCCTCACGAGCTCCGAGCTCTGGCCACGGCGTGCGCCCGTGCGGTCCGGCGGCGCCGCGCACGGCTGATGAGGTGGCGGGCCTTGGAGCCCTGGAATTAGTGCGCCGTGCGGCCCCGCGTGCTCGTCTTTGGCCAAGTGCCGAATCAACGACGACCTGGACGGCTACCGCCTGCTGCTGGATCTTCTGGCCGAGCACGGCGACACCGCGGAGACGCCGATCCCGGTGGCGATCGAGACCAGCCGCGGCCTGCTGGTCGCCACGCTGAGGCAGGGCCCCGGAAGATCTACGCGGTCAACCCGATGGCTGCCTCCCGCTACCGCGACCGGCACGGAGTGCGGACGCCCACTACCGGCGCCGCCGAGCAGGAGGGGACTGGCACATGCGGGCTCTGCGGCATCCGACGATCTTCAATAAACGGGGTTTTCTGAAGCGTGGAGAGCGACGACAGCTGCTGTCGCGATCTTCATCGTCGCTGTTGGATGGCCCGTCACACGTTGGTCAGCTGCGGGATGAACCTCACCGTGGGGGCGCGACCAGGCCGATCTCGTAGGCGAGGATGACGAGGTGGACCCGGTCGCGCGCGTCGAGCTTGGTGAAGAGCCGTGCGAGGTGAGCCTTGGCGGTGGCCACGCTGATGGAGAGCTCCGCGGCGATCTCGGTGTTGGACAGGCCGCGGCCGACGAGGGTCAGGACCTCGCGTTCCCGGTCGGTGATGCCGTCGACTACCACCCGGCGGGTGGCGGCGGGTTCGGGCCGTGCCGCGAACTCCTCGATGAGACGGCGCGTGACACTCGGAGCTATGAGAGCGTCTCCGGCGGCGACGACCCTGATCCCGTCGAGGATGGTCTCCAGCGGCATGTCCTTGACGAGGAAGCCGCTCGCTCCCGCGCGCAGCGCGCCGTAGACGTACTCGTCGTCGTCGAAGGTGGTGAGGACGAGTACGCGGGTCTTCGACTCCGGATCCGCGTCGATCCGCCGGGTGGCCTCGATACCGTCCATACCTGGCATGCGAATGTCCATGATGGCGACGTCCGGCCGCAGCCGCTGTACCAGTTCCACCCCCTCGCCACCGTTCCCGGCCTCCCCGGCCACCTCCAGGTCGGGAGTGTCGGCGATGAGGACGCGCAGGCCGGTACGGATCAGGGGCTGGTCGTCGACCAGGACGACACGGATCATTGTCCCGCCTCCACAGGCACCGGCAGCCGTGCAGCCACGCGGAAGCCGCCTTCCGGACGAGGCCCTGCGCTGAACTCGCCCCGCAGCAGACCGACGCGTTCCCGCATGCCGGCGATGCCGTATCCGAATCCGGGGCCGTCGGCGGTACCGCCGCAACCGAGATCGACGATGTCGACGGCCAGTTCGTCCTGCCGGAAGTCCACCGTCACACTGCAGTCCCGGGTGCCGGAATGCCGTACGACGTTGGTGACCGCCTCCTGAACGATGCGGAAGGCCGCCAGGTCGATGTCGGGCGGCAGGTCGCGACGGTCCCCCTGCCACCGGACGTCGACCCGGACCCCGGCAGCCGCAGTCCTCCCGACCAACTGGTCGAGGGCGGCCAGCCCCGGAACCGGGCCCAGCGGCGCGGACTCCCGATCTCCCTGCCGCAGTGCGCCGAGCATCCGTCGGAGGCCGGCGAGGGTCTCCCTGCCCGTGGCCTCGATGGCGTCCAGCGCGAGGCGCGTCTCGGCGGGCTGGGTATCCATGACCCGGCTACCCATGCCGGCCTGGATGGTGATGATGCCGATGTTGTGCGCGACCATGTCGTGAAGCTCCCGCGCGATCCGCAGCCGCTCAGCCGTGATCGCCTGCTGCGTGGCCTGCGCGCGCACCGTATCCGCGTGCCCCCGGTTCTGATGGATGGTGTTGCCGATCAGCCAAGCGATGACGACGGTCGACGCGAGGGCGGCCGGCACCGAGAGATTGAACGCATATCCGCGTCCCAGCCGCCAGAGCGTGTACGCGGCCAGCACACCGACCGGCAGCGCGGCGGCGAGGACCGAGACCCGCCGTGAGCGGGTCACCGCGGTGTAGCCCACGGCCGCGTCGGCCAGGAGGAAGAGTACGAACGGTGTCTCCCGGACCGGCATCCCCAGCGAGAAGACGGCGCCCGCGAGCGCGATGGCCACAGCCGCCAGCGGCGCGCGGAACAGCAGCAGCGCGCCCAGGGTCGTGACGACGGCGGTGACCAGGAGCGGTGCGTCTTCGATGTTGCCGTTGTACCGGAGCAGACGCTGCAGCTCGTCCGGCCGTTGGAGCGTGCGTACCAGGATGAGGGCCGCCCAGAAGGCCGCCACCCACACACCCGGGGGCACGCGTTTGAGCAGGGGTGGATGAGGAGTGGCGATCACCAGCCGATCCTATCGACGCGCCCCCCACCGGGGCATTGGCCCACGGGCGTAATCCCCCGGGCTACCAGCAGGGCTCACAAGTGTGAACCACCGGCCGATGCCGGCTCCTTACCCTCCCCGGCAGCTTGGACCCATGATCGAATCGACCCGGCTGACCAAGCGGTACGGCGAAACCGTCGCCGTCGACAACCTCACCTTCACTGTGGAACCGGGCAAGGTCACCGGCTTCCTCGGCCCGAACGGCGCCGGTAAATCCACCACGCTGCGGATGATCCTGGGCCTGAACGCCCCCACCAGTGGGTCCGTCACCGTGGACGGGACTCCCTTCTCGCACCGCCCGCGCGGACTGCGTCACGTCGGCGCGCTGTTGGACGCCCAGGACGTCCACGGCGGACGCACCGCACAGGCGCACCTGTCCGCCCTGGCCCGCAGCAACCGCATCCCGCCGGCCCGCGTGGACGAGGTCCTCCAAGAGGTCGGCCTGACCAAGGCGGCGCGGCGCCGGATCGGGGGGTTCTCCCTCGGGATGAAGCAGCGTCTGGGCATCGCGGGCGCCCTGCTCGGCGATCCACCGGTGCTCCTGTTCGACGAGCCCCTGAACGGTCTGGACCCCGAGGGCGTGCTGTGGGTGCGTGGTCTGTTCCGCCGTCTGGCGTCCGAGGGCCGCACCGTGTTCGTCTCCAGTCACATGATGGCGGAGATGGAGCACACCGCCGACCGGCTCATCGTCATCGGCCAGGGCCGGCTGATCGCCGACCAGAGCCTTGAGGACTTCTCGGCCCGCAATACCTCCCTGGGCGTGACTGTGCACACGCCCGACCTGGCGGCCCTGGAGGCGGTGCTGATCGCCGAGGGTGCGTCGGTGCGCCGGGAAAGCGGCCAGACGGGCCGGGTCACCGGCCTGACGGCGGCCCGGATCGGCGACCTCGCCCACCACCACCGCATCGTGCTGCACGAACTCGCCACCCACACCTCGTCCCTGGAGTCGGCGTTCATGTCCCTCACCGCCGACAGCGTCGAATACCTCGCAGGAGAAGCCCGATGAACACAAGGACGTATCCCGGCACCAGACCGTCCGAGCGCGCCGCCGAGCCGGTGGCCGGGTTCGCCGACCTGCTCGCCGCTGAGTGGATCAAGATGCGGTCCCTCCGGTCGACCTATTGGGTGCTCGCCCTCAGCGCCGTGGTTGCCATCGCGATCAACGTGAACGCTGTCCACTCCGACCTGACGTACATCGACCAGCCCCACCCCCCACTACCCGGTCTGCCTCCCTACAAGTACGACCCGCTCTTCCACGGCCTGGGCAGCATCGCCGCGGCCGTCATGGCATTGGCCGCGGCCAGCTTCGGTGCCATCACGGTCTTCGGCGAGTACGCCACCGGGATGATCCGCACCACGCTCGCGGCCGTCCCCGACCGTCGCGCGGTGATCACGGCCAAGGTGGCCCTGGTAGCGGCGATCACGCTCGTCCTCGGCGTGGTCGTCTCCGTGACGTCGTTCTTCACGATCAACGCGATGCTGGCCTCCCGCCACGTCGGGCTCTCGATCCACGACCCCGGCTGCCTGCGGGCCGTAGCGGCCTACGCGCTGGTCGTCCCGGTCTGCGCGCTCATCGGAATGGCGTTCGGCGCGGTCCTTCGCCACGCCACGGCCTCGATCGTCGCGGTCGTAGGCATGCTCTTCATCCTGCCCATGCTCTTCGGTGGCGAGAGGTACCGGCTCTTGAAGGAGATCGGCAACCACCTGCCGCTCGCCGCCCAGGGCCGGCTGGCGCTGAACCCCGACTCCCACACCAGCCTGGGCGCGTACCCGGGCACGATCACGGGCTCCTGGATCGCACTCGCGGCCTGGGCGCTCGTCTCGGTGGCCGTCGCCGTCATTGTCGTGCGGCGCCGGGATGTCTGAGACCGGCTCAGCCCGGGTGCCGCCTTGCCACGATCGCGCGGTACATCCCGGCCAGTGATCCGACGTACGAGCGGCCCGCCTTCTTCCCGGTCAGGCGGCCACCGCCTCGTCCTTGCCGAGCGCGCTGAAGTCGACGTCGAGGTGAGCGTCGTAGTCGTCCGGGGTGATGCCGAGCTCGTGACGGGAGTACTCGCCGAAGCACATGATGTGCTCGGTCAGGTACGGGGAGATCTGGGCCAGCTCCCGCGGGTCGATGACCTGGCCCTCGGCCTGGAGCTGACGGACCGCCTCCGCGATGTCCAGGGTGTTGTGGAAGATCAGCAGGTTGGCCAGCAGTGAGGTGAACTTGACGTCCTTCTCCTGCTCGACCGGGTCGTTCGCCGTCACCGTGCCGCGCTGTCCGAAGCGGACCCAGCCCGAGAATCCGTTGAACGCGTAACTCGTCTCTTCGCGCAGGACACCGATCACCTCGCCGAGACGCTCCACTGCGCCTGCCGCCTTGGCCCTGATGTCACCTGCGGCCCTTCGGTGGTGCTCTTCAAGGCCCGGCGCGAGCTTCAGGGCACCGGCCGATAAGGCGATCAGGCTGAGGTCATGGCCCAGTACGTCATGCATGTCTTGCGCGATACGCGCTCGCTCGCGCAGTCGGGCCTGCTCAGCGACCAACTCCTGTTCGCGTTGCAGTTGTTCTGCGCGATCCCAACCGGCCCGGACAAGCTGCCGATACTGGCACCAGAACCGGCCCGCGAATCAGGGCAGCATCGTGGCGACGACCACCACTGTGACAAACCGGCTGGCCAACGGCAGCCAGGCAGGCACGACGGACAATGCCACGACGCCGGCCGCGAGAAGCCCGACCAGCGCGAGCACGGTGGGCGCCATCCGTCCAGGCCATCGTCCGGCCAGGAACGCGGCGATGGCAGTCGGGACAGTCCGCCACAGGTTCACCATGCTCAGGCCGGCGGCCGTCACCGCGGCCGCTGTCAGAAGGCTCCCTGGAGCAAGAGTCTGCGGAGAAACAGCCGTCCCGGTCGGAGTCCCACTATTGATCACCATGCTGTCCACGGAAGCGACGGTACGGACATCGGAAGTCGTCCGACACTGCCGAAAGTCCAATCTGCGCCAGTAACCGGCGAGCACCGCAGTTTGAGGGATAGGCTGGCCAGACACGGCCAAGTCCCGGACGCGAGCTGAGGCTTACTCGCGCACGGAGACTGAACAGAAGAACCTGACGGGGAACGCCACACACACCGACCAGCCCGTGAGGGCGACCTCCACCGCGATGTCGATCTGACGTGGATCGAAACCACCCTCGCCGCGCTGCCGGAGTTCCTCGCCGACGAGGTAGGGCAGTGGGTGAAGGTGATACGGAGCCGGGGCCGCCACGAGGGCGAGGTCCGCGGCTACGACGTGATCCGCCCATACCTGGCCTCTCTCCAGCCTGTGCTCACCGCCTGGGCCGAGCCAGGTGTGCTCTCGCTTCGAGAGATCACCCGGCACCATGTCGATGCGTCCGTGGACGGCCAATCCGGACGCGCCCGCAGGCAGCTTGCCCTCGCCTTGCGCAGCCTGTTCAGGACGTTGAAGCGGGAACGAGTGGTCTTCCGCGACCCCGCCCAGCACCTTCGCGTCGGGGCCCCGACAGGGATCCCGAAGCCGGTCCCCAGTGACCTGCTGGCCAGCGCGTTGCAGCAGACGAAGACCCCGCTGGGGCGTCTGGTCCTCGTCCTGGCCGCTGTCCACGCCGTGCCCGTCCACGAACTCCGCACGATCCTGACCTGCGACCTGCGACCTGGACCTCGCACGCGGCACCCTCGTCATCCGCCGCGGCCTTCGACGGCACACCCTCTACCTGGAGGAACTCACCCACCAGATCGCCGCCGACTGGCTTGACTACCGCCACCGCCGCTGGCCCGCCTCGACCAACCCCCGCCTGATCGTCAGCCAGAGATCGGCGCTCGACCCCGACCATCCCGCCGTCGGCAAGACCCTGCTCCGCGCCGACGTGCCCCAAGGGCTCACCCTGGTCGGCCTGCGCCAAGACCGCATCCTCAACGAGGCAGCCGAAACTGCAGACCCCTCAGGCTGATGAGGCTCTTCGGGATCACAGAGAAGACTGCCATGCACTACGTCACCACCGCCCACCCCGAGCGCACGGCGAAGCTGCCCAGGTGACGCCTCAAGGCGCGGCCCGCTCGTTCACAGCGTGGAAGCTGGTGCGGGCCTCGGCATCGGCGCCGGGCGTCTTGGCAGTCTCAGTCATGCCGGGCGAGCTTGACCGCGGAAACCAGCAGAATCACAGCCAGCACGGGGATGAGCACCAAGTCCGGGAACACACCGAGGAGCAGGCTGCCCAGCACAGCGCCGGCGATCGACCCTGCGGCCATGACCGTGGTGAAGCGGAGGTTCACGCCGAGGACGACGAAGCTGCCGTCGCGGCTGTAGCGGGCGCAGGCCACCAGCATCGTCGGCAGCGACACCACCAGTGAGAGGCTTCCCCCGGTCTTGATGTCCTCCCCGAAGAGCAGCACGATCGTCGGAATCAGGAGCTCGCCGCCAGCGACGCCCATGATCGCCGCGACCACGCCGATGCCGAAGCCGGCCACGACTCCGCAGGGCACCTGAGTCCACAGCGGCAGCGCGAGCTTGTCCAGGGTGGTGGTGTGGGTGACCGTCAGGGCAGCCGCCATCAGCACCATCAGGGCGGCCTGGCCAGCCACTCCGTGCCCGCCCCCGCGCACTGCGAGTGGCAGCAGGTTGTCCCGGGCGAAGTCCACAGAGGCGACCACATCGTCCTCACCGCGGCATCGGGCCACAAGCGCCGGCCGCCGGTCGATCATGCCGTTACACAGTGCTCTCGCCGACGCGTAATCCGGGTCCGGGGGCGGACGAGGCGCCCGCGCAGCCGTGAGGCGAAGCGATCCAGGACGGGGCCGGGAAGACCGGTATGCCAGCCGTCGAGTAATCCGTATGGCGGCGGTCGTGCGGCGGCGGTCGTGGGGCAGGAGAGGATCGGTCGGCAGGGGAGCCTCGCTGTGACACTTATGGAAGGGCGGAACCCATGCCGAAGTACCTCTTCAGGGCCAAGCTGACCGTGGACGGACTGAAAGGCCTGCGCGCGGAGGGTGCCATCGCTCGCCGCGAGGTCATCGAGCGGATGGTGCAAAGCGTGGGCGGCCGGCTGGAGTCGGTCTACTGGGCTTTCGGCGAGGACGATGTCTACGTCACGGCGGACCTGCCGGGCAACACCGCCGCCGCTGCCATTGGGATGGCCACAACGGCGGCGGGCGGGGTCCGCACGAGCACGGTGGTGCTTCTGACGGCCGATGAGGTCGATGAGGCCACCCGACAGCAGGTGGAGTACCGGCCGCTCGGCGCCTGACGGGCCAGCGCTTACGTGGATGTGGAGGCGGCCGCCGCGCTTGCGAGGCTGGCCGGAATGGCGGCGTTGCGCGGAGCGGAACCCGGCAAGACTCGAAACTAGGGGTATGAAACTGGATACGTCAAAGGGACAATGAGTTGATCTTGAAGCCCTGACGGTCAGCCGGAGTGGGCCGGAAGCGTGGGGTACGTTCGGGTGGCGGGGCTCGCACCCTTGCCGGGGCGGTGGTCGTTGGTCGGCTGGGGGCTGATCAGCGAGGGGGTCCGCTGTGGAGCGGATCAACGGGCAGCGCGTACAGCTGCACCGGGGAGAGTGGCTCCGCCGCGCGTTGAGGGTCCGGGCTGAGGCCGCCCTCGCCCGGCGTCTGGGACTGCTGGCGGGCAGCGGTGGGGCTCACCCCTCGTGGCGCGGTGACCTGGGCCCGGTCGTAGTCTGCGGCCATGACTGACACCTCGGCGCTGACTCCCGCGCAAGCCTTCGAGATGCTGCTGGCCGGCAACCGGCGATTCGTCTCGGGTACCCCGGAACACCCCAACCAGGACGCCGTGCGCCGCTCCGAGATCGCACCGGCCCAGAACCCCTTCGCGGTGCTCTTCGGTTGCTCCGACTCCCGCCTGGCCGCAGAGATCATCTTCGACCGGGGGCTCGGCGACCTGTTCGTCGTCCGCACCGCGGGCCACGTCACCGGGCCGGAGGTACTGGGCAGCATCGAGTACGGGGCGAGCGTGCTGAACTGCCCGCTGGTGGTGGTCCTCGGCCACGACTCATGCGGCGCGGTCGCGGCCACCCGCGCCGCCGTGGAGGACGGGGTGGCCGCGCCCGGGTACGTACGGGACGTCATCGAGCGGGTCACGCCCAGCGTGCTGGCCGCCCGCTCCGCCGGCCTCACCCAGGACAGCGACATCATCGCCGAGCACACCCGGCACACCGTCGACCTGCTGCTGGACCGCTCCCGGGTACTCGCCGACCAGGTGAAGGCCGGACAGACCGCCGTCGTGGGCCTGTCCTACCGGCTGGCCGACGGCAGCGCCCACCTGGTCACCACCCGCGGCCTCGACGTCACCGGCGACTCCGTATCGTGACCGGAGCTACGCCGGCCGTCGCACAGCCACGTCATGCCGCGCATGGCCCACGGAGCCGGTCACGCTGCCTGTCCCGCACCTCGCACCAGCCTGGCCCTTGCCGCGGACTGCGGGGGGTGCCACGGGTGGGGAACCGTGATCACTGTCGAGGGGCGTTGCCGGTGGAGGAGGGCCGGGGTCCGGCGGCGCGGCGGAGCCGGTTGGCGATCGCGAGTCCCAGCCCTTCCTCCGTCGGCAAGGACGCGATGATGAGGTCGCACCCTTGCCGGTCGAGTTCGCGCAGGAACCCGTACAGCCCGCGCGCGTAGGCGGCCATCGAACTGGGGACCAGCATCACGGCGTGCGCCTTCACCGGAGCGTCGGCGAAGGAGGCAGGGAGGAAGACGCCGACCTGGTGCCCTAGCTCCTGCGCGAGCTCCGCTTCGGCGACGACCTTCTCGGGCTCGACGAGGACGACCCGCGCCTGCGGCGCGTAGTGGGACGGATGCTGGCCCGGCACCCGGACACGGCTCGCCGTAGGGACCACGAGCGGGTACCCCAGCACCGCTTCGAGGTCCTCGCGCGTTACCCCGCCGGGCCGAAGGATGCTCGGGGTGGCGCCCGTGGTGTCGACGATGGTCGACTCGACGCCGACCTCGCAGGGGCCGCCGTCCAGTACGAAGTCGACGGCGTCGCCGAGCTCGGCACGGACGTGGTTCGCCGTGGTGGGGCTGACCGAGCCGAAGCGGTTGGCGGACGGGGCCGTGACACCGCCGCCGAAGGCCGACAGCAGTGCGAGTGCGACGGGGTGGTCGGGCACGCGCACGGCCACCGTCTCCAGGCCACCGGTCGCTTCGAGGGGCACCCGGCGACCGCGGCGCAGGACCAGCGTGAGTGGCCCCGGCCAGAAGTGTTCGGCCAGCAGGCGTGCGGTCGCGGGTACGTCCTCGACCCAGTCGTCCAGGTGCTCCGCGCCGCCGATGTGGACGATCAGGGGGTGGGAGGGTGGGCGACCCTTGACCTGGAAGATGCGCGCGACCGCGGCGGGGTCCTCGGCGTTGGCGCCCAGGCCGTAGACGGTTTCGGTCGGGAAGGCCACCAGGCCTCCGGCGCGCAGCACACCGGCTGCCTTTTCGATGTCACTGGTTCTTGCCGTCACCCTCGCAATCCTCTCATTGATCCCGCTCTCCACGTTCCGTGGTCTCGTCGGCGCATGACAACGAACCAAGGCCGACGGCACCGCGTGAGTCCGGAGGCAAGAGAGCCGTCACGGCAGCGCCGGGGAACACCGCCAGGACGGCCCCGGACTCCCATCTCGTCTATCTCGGACACGACCCGCAAAGTAGCCGTGTGTGATGTTCAGGCCATGCCATCGGCGTCCTCGGCGAGGATGCGGTAGACGGTGGCGACCGAGGGCCGCGTATGGCCAGCTGGGCCGAACCCACTCGTTCTATGTCGGGAACACCAGGTTGGTGGACGGGTTCCCCGTCAGACCGCTGCCAGATTCTGCGAACCCGCGCGCTTCCCGCAAGCCCGGCCGGAAGGGCCGGCCGGTGCGGAGGTCGGGGACGAAGGACTCCAGGACGACGCGGCGGAAGCGCCGACGCTGGGCGGGGGTGAGGTGGTGAAGGTCGGTGGTGAAGCGGGGGAGCGTCTCGAAGGTCGGCACGAAGTCTCCTCCACGAAGCCCCCCGGCGTGGTGCCGGAGGGCGGGGTACGGAAGGGCGTGTCGGTGAACTCGGGTCACCGGTGCGCGGAGGCTGGTCGGTTGTGAGCGGATCGGTGAGTCACCGGTGTGTGGGAGTCGGTACCGGAGAGTGATGACATTGGCTGCCGGGGCCGGCGCCGCTTCCCGCCTGGCGGGCACTCGGGAAGAAAGTTCGCCCGCTGCTCCCGCCTGGCGGGCCGTATCGCCGACAGCCCTCTTCTTGCAGGTCAGGGCCGTGTGGCGTGGTCTGCATGATGGACGCGGTGATCGTGAATGCCGGTCAGATGCAGCGCTACTACACGCGCGAGACGGTTGTCGGTGACGGCCGCCGCCCGGCCCGGATGCCGCTGAAGAAGGCCCAGGAGCAGGCAGTGTCCCGGCCGGGCGCTGGATGGGCCGCAGACTGGGCGCTCTCGGGCTGGTGGCGGGGCAGGACGGCTGATCTGCCACCCCGGCGTGGAGATCATCTGCCGGGACCGGGCGGGCGCCTACGCCGAGGTGCCCGCTGCGGTGCCGCCGATGCTCTGCAGGTCGCTGACCGGTTCCATCTATGGCAGGGCCTCGGCCGAGCAGTGGAAACCTGCGTCGCCGCCCATCGCGACTGCCTACGCAATCCTTCGCCCAGCGGCATGCTGCTGGAGGCCACCCGACTGGCTTCCGGTCGGCCGCAGGACGACTCGGTGCCCGCCGGCCGGCGGGCCGAGCGGAAGAAGGCGGCACATGCCCTGGTCCATGGGCTCCTTGCTCAAGGTCACTCACGCCGGGCGATCGCCCGGCACCTGGGCTGGGGCCTCAACACCGTGCTCCGGTACGCGAACGCCGCACGCTGGCAGGACACCATCCGTGACAACCGGCCGCGACCCAGCAGGCTGGACCCCTACAAGCCCTACCTGGAGCGCCGATTCGCCGCGGGATGCACCAGCGTCACCCTCCTCCACAGTGAACTCGTTGCCGACAACGCGCCCGTCACCTACCAGATGGTCCGCGCCCGCATCGCCACCCTCCGCGGGGATCCGGCCGGCGCGCCGCCCCGGCCTCCGACGGTGCGCCAGGTGACCGGCTGGCTCACCCGACACCCCACCGTGCTGAGCGAGGACGACCGCGCCAGCCTGAAGGATGTCCTGGCACGCTGCCCCGAACTGGACATGGCCGCCGGGCATGTCCGCGATTTCGGCGAGATGCTCAGCGACCGTCTGGGTGCCAGGCTCCCTGCCTGGATCGACGCAGTCGATGCCAGCCAGCTACCCGGTCTCACCGGCTTCGCACCACCTGCTCCGGGACCTCGACGCCGTGACAGCCGGGCTCACTCTCGACTGGAGCTCGGGCAGCATCGAGGGCGCCGTGAACCGCATCAAGAAGATCAAGCGGCAGCTCTACGGTCGAGCCGGATTCGAACTTCTCCGCAAGATGATCCTGCTTCAGTAACGCTCCGCGACGACTCCCCAAGATCTGTGCCAGAACCGAGTTTTAGGAGCACTCACTGGCCCATGCTGGGCGTCTGCGGTTCAGGAAGGTGCTGTCCGTTCCCAGTGAAGGTGAGCGGCGCGGTGCTGATCGGTGAAGTGACGGGGTCCCGCCAGACCTGATCGGGGTGTACGCCGACTGCTCGCTCGGCAACGAAGCCCCAGGCAGAGCCTGGGGCTTCGTTGCCGTCAGACCTGTTGAAGCCGGGCGTCCCGGCTCGGTCTGATGCGGCTGTCAGCCACTGACGGGAAGGGCCTGCACGGAGCTGAGGGTCGGGAAGGGGGAGTCGCCGATGCCACCGATGGCGTACACGCAGGTGTGCTGCGGGCCTCGGACGTTCTTGGGACACGGGGCGGTCGCGGCCGCCAGCTCGAAGCGGGCGGTGGCCAGATCGGGTAGGGAGCTCCAGGTGTTCGTGGCCGGGCTGAAGACCTCCGCCGTGTTCGTGGCGAAGTCCATGAACGTCGTGAAGCCGGCAATGGCGTACGCGCAGGTCGACTTCAGGTTCCTGTCCCCCTTGGGGCAGGGCGCGGAGGCCCCGGCCAAAGCGACGCGCGTGGTGCCCAGTGAGGCCACGGCCTGCCAAGTGTTCGTGGCCGGGCTGTATGCCTCCACCGTGTCGAGGATCTCGTCGGTGGGGTTGAAGCCGCCGATGGCGTACACGCACGCGCCGCGCAGTCCCTCGACATCCTCGGGGCAGGGCGCGGTCGCCGCTGCCGGGAAGCTGCGGGCGGTGGGCAGGCTGGGCAGCGTGCGCCAGGTGTTCGTCGCTGGGCTGTACGCCTCCACCGTGCCCACGTCGTGTGTGGGGTCGGGCCACTCTGTACCCGTGAAGCCGCCGATGGCGTAGAGGCAGATTCCCTTGAGCCCGTCCACATCCTTCGGGCATGGCGCGGTCGTCGCCGTTAACGCGTAGCGGGCGGTGGGCAGGCTGGGCAAGGTCCGCCAGGTGTTCGTAACCGGGCTGTACGCCTCCACCGTGTCCAGGGTGGGCGAGCCGTTGTGCCCGCCGATGGCGTACACGCACGTGCCCTTCAGGCCTTCCACGTCCTTGGGGCACGGCGCACTCGTGCCCGCGAGGCCGTAGCGGGCGGTGGGCAGGTCGGGGACCGTAAGCCAGCTGCTCTGAGCGTTCGCGGGCGTGGTGGTCGTCAGGGCGAGCAGCGGCGTCAGTACCGCGACGAGCAGCCACCGGGCCCGAGACCACCGCCAACGTGGGCGCCGGGACGGGATTGGCGTATTCCTCCCTGACCCGCCTCCTGCATGCGTCAACAATATCTCCACTGTGTCCCGTCCTTTCACGCCGACAACGCCGTCCATGGGGCACCCCACGCCGATTCACCAATAGGCGGACACTTCGTGACGTTAGGTAGCCTCCGACCTGGCCGCACCCGCGGCTGAGGCAAACGGCCGAGCCAGGCATCCGATGCCGCCGGTGCGCACCGACGATGTCGTGCACTCCCTCGCGAGTGCACGACATCACCTCGGGAAGTGAACTTCCACCAACTTGAAGTCGCAGGTCAAAGGGCTGGTGTGCCGGTCTCTCGGGGTGTTCACGCTGGTCGTGGGCGGTAGTCTGCGGAGAAGATCGTCCGTCAGCGGTTGGCTCGAAGGGAAACACGGTGCAGCCGCGTTGGCGGGTGTGCGAGCCTTCTTCTCCCAGAAGCCGACCGAGAAGACTCCGATGACCCAGGATGACGCCCTCAAGCAGCTGAGCCATATCGCGCGGGAGAGGGCATTCGACAGGCACGTCGGGTCAGACCGGCTCATCCAGGCAGGGCTGGACGCGCTGACTGCCGGGGTTGAGAGTCCCTCTCTCGCCATGCTCGCTGGCCTCCTCCGGAGCGAAGAGCCCGACGCGCCAGCACTCTTCGACCAGGTACTGGAGGAGTTGGGGTTGTTCTTCCATCCTCCCGCCGATCCTCGGGCCGCAAAGTGGGCGATGGCAGACTGGGTCGCCGGTCAGATCGCCGGCGGAACCCTGGATCCCGCCACCGGCACGCACCTCATCTGGGCAGACATCGCCTACGACCTCGGCTACCCCGAAGAGCTGGAACCACTTGTCCACTGCGCGCACCACCTGGACGGCTGGGAGGAGAGCTGGGGAGTCTCCCTCGAGGAACTCAACAGGGAGGCAGTCGAGGCGGCGAAGCAGTTCCTGAACAAGCGGTCGGCAGCAGAAGCTGACAGCTGACCGTCCGGTTCATACCCGCTGCGGTCCTGCAGCCCTCTACGATCCGGTGCATGCTGGATCCCGAGTTGCTGGAACGGATCACCGCGCGACGCGCGGAACGAGACGAACTCGAAGAACAGCTGGCCAAGCAGCTGGCGGAGGTGCGGGCCGAGCGGGACGAACTCGCCGTAGCCGAACGTGTCCTTGAGCGGGTGAGCGAGCAGCTCGCCCAAGAGCGGGCCTCGGCCGCGCCGGCGCCCGGGCACGTGGGCGGTCGGGCGGTGATGCTGATCCCGCATCGCGAGCCGGGCGTGGAGGAGACCGTGCTCCCGCCGAACTATCAGCGCATCCTCGCCGCCGTGCGGCACCATTCACCCCTCCATGTCGGCCGGTGCGCTCCGACCGGACCAGTGGTGCGCACCGCGATGCGCACCACCCCCGGATGGTGCGCACCGACCGCACCGGTGGTACGCACCGGCCGGAGCGCACCCGCGCACCCGACGCGCACCGGGTGCGCGGTGGTGCGGTTACCGGTGCGTTCCGGGCACGGAGTGCATCGCGTGGGCCAGCCCCAGGTGCTCGTCCCGCATCGTCTCCAGGGTGGTGGCGGTGTCCTCGTCGTCGGGGTCCGGGATGACGTTCACGACGAAGCGGATGATGCTGCGGGCGATGCCCAGCGCCCCCGTGGTGGGGGAGTCCCGTGCCCAGTCCCGCAGGGCGGAGAGAAGGATGCATCCGACTTCTTCGAGGGCGAAGGAGTCCGCGTGCGGATCGGATTCCTCGCCCACGGCCGCCGCGGGCCAGACGACGTACTCGGCCACCCGCAGCAGCAGGAACGCCAGCTCCGGGTCGGCGTCCGCACGGCCCGCGACATTGGACCCGCCGCCCATCTGCAGGGCGAGCAGATAATCGAAGGCGCGAACCACCTGCTCTGGGGTGAGCGGCGTACGGGGCGGGATCAGGTACGGCATGAGGTCTCCTAATACTCCAGCTGTAGATCGCGATCTTGCGGGTCGGGGATGTGGTCATGGGGACGGATCGATATCGGATCGCGTGAGGCGGTCGCCAACTGGCACGCTGCGTGCATGAAGCACGCGGAAGTACTGCTCATCGGGGGGACGGGCCGGTGTCGGCAAGACGACGGTGGGGTGGGAGGTTTCGGCGCTGCTGCGCGCCGCGGTGGTCTCCCATGCGGTCATCGAGGGTGACTTCATGGGGCAGGTGCATCCGGCGCCAGAGGGAGACCCCCACCGTTCGGAGATCACCGAGAGGAATCTGACGGCCGTGTGGGAGAACTTCGCCCGGCTCGGCTACCGCCGTCTGATCTACACGAACACTGCGAGTGTGCTGCCTGAGGCGACCGGCATGTTCGAGCGTGCCATGGGGGCGGAGGTGCGTATCACGCGGGTCTTGCTCACTGCTTCCGACGCCACCGCCCGCGAGCGGCTGGTAGGCCGGGAACTCGGCTCGGAGCTGGAGCAGGAGTTGGAAGGCAGTGTCCGTAAGGCACTGCTTTTGGACCAGAGGGCCTTCGCAGGGACTGTACGGGTAGTGACGGACGGACGGTCTGTCGTGGACATCGCGCGCGAGGTGATGGCCGCCACCGGCTGGGCCGGGCAGCATGCCGCCCGCTGCTAACGATCGCGCCCCTGGGCTGGTCCGGGAACCGGTGCGGCCACCGTTGATCATCGGTGTGTGAAGACAGAAGATCAGACGGTGGCCGCAGGTCACAGCATAGATCCTGGCCGCTGGCAGGAGACGTTCGAGGTCCTGATGGGCCGTATCGCGGGGCGGTTTGTCCGGGTGGAACCACGGCGCCGGCCACGGGCGTTCGTGCTCGGGTTGCTGTCGGAACTGCCGCGCAAGAACTGCTGGACGCTCGCCGAGCATGCCGGGGACGCGAACCCTACGGCCTGCAGCACCTGCTGTCGCGGGCCAAATGGGACGCCGACGTGGTCCGCGACGACATCCGCAGCTTCGTCGTCGAGCACCTGCACGACACCACGGCGGTGCTGGTCGCCGACGAGACCGGTGACCTCAAGAAGGGCGCCGCCACGGTCGGCGTGCAGCGTCAGTACACCGGGACCGCCGGACGCATCGAGAACAGCCAGGTCGCCGTCTACCTCGCCTACTCCACCCAGCGCGGACACGCGGCGATCGACCGGGAAACTGTATGTCCCGCGTTCCTGGACTGAGGACCCGGCCCGCTGTCGGGCCGCCGGCATACCCGACACGGTCGGCTTTGCCACGAAGCCCGCACTCGCCGCCCGCATGATCGGCCGCGCCCTGGACGCTGGCGTCCCCGCGTCCTGGGTGGTCGGCGACGAGGTCTACGGGGGCAACCCGCACCTGCGGACCGCACTGGAGAAACGGCAGATCGGCTACATCCTCGCCGTCGCCCGTGACCACCAGATCACCACCCGCGCGGGACAAGCTCCGCGCCGACACCCTGGCCAAGAGACTACCGAGGCAGGCCTGGCGGAAACTCTCCGCCGGGGCCGGAGCCAAGGGCCACCGCTTCTACGACTGGGCCCTGGCCGACATCACCGACGACCGCCCCGGCCACCACCAACTGCTCGTCCGCCGCAATCGGCGCACCGGCGAACTCGCCTTCTACCGCTGCTACTCAGCCACCCACGTGCCACTCTCCACTCTGGTGCAGGTCGCCGGACGCAGATGGACTGTCGAGGAGACCTTCCAGTCCGACAAGAGCCTGGCCGGACTGGACGAGCACCAGGTCAGATGCTGGACGTCCTGGCACCGCTGGGTCAACCTCGCGATGCTCGCCCATGCCTTCCTCGCCGTCGGCCGCGCCGACGAACACGCCCACCACCCCGGCCCGGACGAGCTGATACCGCTCACCTGCAACGAGATCCAGCACCTGCCCGAAGCGTTCCGCTCGCTCGGCCAGCCGGCCCAGGTCACTGCGGCCGTACAGCAGGTCGTCGATGAACTCCCTTCGCGCGGCCTCCTCTTGGCGCACGGCGAGGCGCTGGGCCCGCTCGAAGCCTTCGGCAAAGGCGTCCACCGTCTGTTCCACGGCAGCGAGCAGCTGCCATGCCGCGGACGCCGTCAGCGTGATCTGCACGGCCTGTGCCTCAGCCAGATGGGCGCGTACGAGTTCTCGCAGGCCCGCGCCTTCCTCCGCCGCCCGTTCGCCCTGCGAGCGGCGGGCGTCCAGCTCGCTGCGGCTGAGCCGCCGGCCGGTGGCACAGGCGTCACGAAGAATTCGTGCATACCCGGTCAGATACTGCTCCGCAGCTGTCAGCCCTGCCATGGCCCCACCCCGATCCTGACGCGCCCCTGACGCGCCTTTGATGCCGGACCAGGGTGGCATGCCGGTCCGGTGAGGCGGCAACCGGCATCAGGACTGCTGAAACCCGGCAATGCGCGGGGATCTCAGCACGGGCAGGATCGGCCCGGGTAGGACCAGACACGGTCCGTGCAGGGCAGACAGCTGGCGGATGTAGTGGCTCTGCATATGATCAAGCTAGGGGCGAAGGGGAGGGCATGACATGTCGGGGGATTTTGAGTGGGGGACAGTCGCTCGGTGCGGCAGGGCAGCATGCGGACATGCGGTTGAACGGCACGGGCGCTCCCGCAGGGCCGTCAGCTCCGGGGGGATCGGGGACATTCGGGTCCACACCGGCGGAGAAGACGGCTGCGGCGAAGACGATCGAGACTGAGTTGCAGCCGAACACCAAGACCGCGACGGAGCACGCGGACGAGGCGACCAACACCGCTGTGAAGGGCTTCGAGGGCTGGGACACCGCCCCGGGCCTGAAGAAGGTCGCGGATACCTGGGACAACCAGGTCAAGGTCCTGATGGGCCGCCTCGGGTCCGAGAAGAGCGCCCTGCGGGGCGCCTCCGGACTGTTCGTACGCAACGACATCGGCCTGGGTGACCAGTTCCGGCCGATCGGCCAGTCGAAGCTCAACGAGCTGTAGGGGGAAAAGGATGCTGAAGTACTACGAAGTGATGACCACCGACCTGGGCCTGCTGACGACGGCGGCCGGTAAATGGGATTCCATGGCCGGCGACTGAAAAAGGTCGAGACCCGCTACGGCGACAGCGTCCAGAAGATCACCATGGGTCAGAACCTCAAGGGCCGCGGGTGGGGCTGACTGACCGCGGCTGCTGTCCAGGCCTACATTCTGTGGCGTCCTTACCGTCGCGGGCGCCAGCGCCGCGGCGCTCATGCTCACCGCGACCAACGCGTCCGCGGTCGCCTGGGAGGTGACCTCGCGACCGCCTCTCCCCTCCCCGAGGGCAACACCACCATCTGCGCCGAAGGCGGCTGGCACACCGGAGACAACAGCCACCGGACCATCGCCTGCTTCATGAAGACGGGCGACTGGTTCCAGGTCGTCGACCAGAAGGCCGACGGCTACTCGGCTGTCGCCCTGTGGCAGGTCACGGCCCCCAGGGGGCGCGGTCGTGCGGCAGGGCGCAGTGTGGAACGCGCTACAAGAACAAGGACCTCCCCGAGGGGTACGACATTTCGATCAGGGCCTGCGTCGGCGACTGGAAGGGCGGAAACAGTCCCTCGATCATCAAGGAGGCGTGCAGCGCGTGGAAGTTCGGCACCACGTGACGGTGACGGCGGTGTGACATCCGCAGCCTCGGCAGGACGGTTGAATCCTGCCGGGGCTGTCGTGCGCCTGAAGACTTCACGACCGCCCCGGCGCCAACGGTCCGTCAGCCGCCCACCACCGGCGATCCGGGGATGACGGAATTCGCAGGTGGAGCAGCCGATGGCGAGCAGCTACGGGCGGCGCTGCATGCGGTGGTGCGGCTCACCGTCCCGACGAACCCGCAAAACCCACAGGAACCGTGGAACCCGGCGCCCACCCGACACGATAGTCGGGCCATCCGCCTGCTCGGACCCCGAAATCCCGACAGCCCAGCACAAAGGGCCCGCCAGCAAACTGACGGACCCTCATGATGATCGAGACGAGCGACGTGAGCCTGTTACGGCGCTTCCCAGAACGCTTGAAGCAGTGGCGTTTGCTCGAACGTAGCGAAAGTGGATGCACCGGCTTCGATGTTGTGGAGAGCTGAGAGAGTGATTACGTCACCGGCCTCCAGCCGCAGAGTCGCGGAGACGTCCTGCGAAACTCCCGAGCCACCCGCGTCGTCGGCGGCTCCCTGAGTGTCGGTGGCGCCCGTATCGGCACCGCCATTGACGAGTAGCGTCAGGAAAGTGGCCGCCCCCGGCTGTGCATCGTAGAGCCAAACAACACTTCCCCTGAGCCTGTAGCGCCCGGGAGTGTTGACTACCAGGCTCGAGGACGCCGGATCGAACATCATGTCCGTGTCGAAGACAGCGGCGTTGAAAGTGATCTGAGTCGGGGTATTGGTTGGGATGGCCTGGTTATCGGTGGCGTAGACGCTCGCACCGACATCGACCGTCGCACCCGCAGGTCCGGTGGCGCCCGTCGGGCCGGTAGGTCCGGCCGGGCCCGTGGCGCCGGTGGCGCCCATCGGTCCGGTAGGTCCGGTAGGTCCGGTGGGGCCGGTGGCTCCGTTGCCGGGACCAGCCGGGCCGGTCGGGCCGGTGGCTCCCGTGGCTCCGGTCGGACCCGTGAGGCCGGTCGGGCCGGTGTCGCCGCGGGGGCCTCTGGGGCCTGTTGGGCCGGTGGCGCCTGGCTGGCCCGGCTCGCACTCGTGGTCGTCGCCGCCGTCGGCCATGCTCAGCGGCCAGTTGTGGTCCGGCCGGTGGTGGTCGGGGCCGCATTCGTCGCCGCCTCCGGTGGGGTTGGCCGTTCGGACTGTGTCGGTGGCCTGGATGGTCTGGGCGGTGGCGATGGTGGGGCTGGCGATTCCCGCCAGTACCAGGGCGATGGATGCCAGGGTGCCGCCGGTCAGCCAGCCTGCTCGTCTGGGCAGCGGCCCAAGGATTGTCCTGGTCTTGTACTCGGGGCTCATAGAACGCCGCTCCTTCTCGAATCCGGATCGCACGATGTGCGGTGGATCGCCCTTGCGGGGCTACCCGGCCATGGTGGGGATCTTGGGCTCCTGTGGTGGGATGCCTCGCGACAGGGTCAGCGGTTCGGCTCAGTGGTGCACTCCTCATGGGCCACGAGCGGCGGCAGAACGCCGCCCGTGGTCGGCGAGTGGCCTGCTGACCCCGACCTCTCCTGTGACCTGTCCAGCCCGCCCTGCACCAGGACGACTGCACTCGCCACGCCCGGGAGGCGAAGGTGTGGTTCGGCGCGGTGAGGCGCGTACGTTGTGGGTACCGCTCTGACCGGGCCGACGATGTTGACCTCCTGCCGGTGACCCGTCAGGAGGTCAACTGGAACGCCTGCGCACAGGGTCCGGGCACCACCGGTGATGGGCGTCGTGTGGCGTGCACTGGGTGTGCGTCATGGGTTTTCACTGGTGGTGGGTGGGTGGGACGGGCTTGGGTGCCGCGTTGCTGGGGTGTCGTTCGGTTGGTGCAGGCCGCTGTCGTTTTCCGGTGAAGGTTGGCTTTCGTGCGTGTAGGGCGTGGTGGTCTTGTTGCCGGGCGGGCCTGACCAGGGTGTGGGGAGCGGGTGAGGGTCGCCTTCTGCGGGGTTGGTGATTGCTTTCCGAGGAGGATCAGTCCCACCAGAAGTCCCAGTTGTGGGCACCGGTGAGTCGCTGGACGTAGGCGGCCAGTGTGTAGGGCGGGCTGCCTTGCCAGATGTTGTCCGGGCAGACGGCGAAGTGTTCGGCGGCGACGAGGAGGGCGTCTTCCTCGTTCATCGGTGGAGCGGCGACGCTGAGGTGCAGGGTGGAGGATCTGACCGCGACGACACGAGTACTGAAGCGGTGCTCCCAGTCGGCGATGACCGCGGAGAACTTTGCGGTGTCGTTGTCGTAGTTGCAGGGTCCGGTCCAGCCTGCGGTTGTGAGGGCCTCGGCGCCGGACGTGGCGGTGACCACTCCCAGGCGGGACTGGGGACGGTCGGAGAGGAAGGCCTGCGCGTACTCGGCGGCCAGTCGGTCCGCGTTGGTTGCCGTCTGTCGGCTGGGGGCGAGGCCGGGCCAGGTCTGGCCGAAGGGGGCTGTGACGGCGAGGCGTTCTTCGGCGGAGAGCACGTCGTCGTCTTCAGCGATGGCGGTGTAGGCCGTCCACCACGTTGCGAGAAGGCCGGCCGCGACATGGCTCGCCGGGGATGACATCTGCTCGGGGAAGACCTCACCCGATCCCCATGGGCGGAAGTGGCTGTCGTCTGGATCCAGGGAGTCGAGGAGCAGCGGCCAGAGGCCGGAGGTTGTGTGCTCGGCCTGGATCTGTGCCCACAGTTCGACCGTGGCTGGCCAGCGGGTGGTGTTCACCGTCCGTCCGGGCCGCCGAGCGGCGCGGTGAACCGCGGCCGCCAGCCTTCCTCCGTCAGCACCACCAGCTGGACCGCCGCCGCACGGGTGCGCAGCGGCAGCATGCTGCCGATCGCAGCGCGGACATGGGCGGCAGCTGTCGGGTTGTCTGCGCCCAGAGCGATCGTGACATGGGCGGCGGGCCGCGCCCCGAACCGGCCCCTGTACGGGCGCAACCCGGGCCACTGGGCGTGGAACGCATCGACGATCGGTTGGAGTCCCGGAACGGTGACGGCGATGAAGCCGGACGCCGTCACGACCTCCTCCAAGAGCAGATCAGCTGCCGGTAAACTCGCCGCCAGGGAACGCACGCCCTTCTCGTCCTGACCTGTCAGCGCCGATTCCGGCACGAACGGGTAGAGGAGCGAGACGTGCGCCGGCACCCCACGACGCACCAGAGCCGGGTCGATACGCCACGCCGCATCGAGGAGCGGGGCGGCATCGGGCAAGACAATGACGACGGCAGTGGTCCCTGGCTCTGGCACGCCGTCATCATCGCAGGCCAGTCCGCTACTGCGCCCATTGCACTCCGAGGTGGGCGAGGGCGGGGAGTTGGGCGTGGTCGGAGGCGGTCGCGGCCAGTGCGTTGGCTGGTGATCCACACGCCCGCACGGTGCCCGCTTCCGTCCGGGAGGTGCTCGATGCGGGCTCGAGAGCGGCCCGGTTGTTGCTACGCCGCGCCTGGTTGTCCATGGGGCCGCAGAGGCTGTCCTGATGAGGTGGTGGTTTGTGCTGGTGAGGCCGGTGTGCGTGGTTCGTGGGGTCAGTTCGCTGCGGTGAGGTTGGTGTCACTGGGCTGAGTTGACCTGGACAACGGAACGCGGCGTAGCACGGCCGACTGGCAGTGGTCCGCGACAACAAATGTCGCTGATCAGCGGATCTGAGCAGGCGTCGGTCCTCTGAGCTGGGGTTTCGCAGGTTGACCGGGTGGGTGCGGGCCCTGTTCTTGGAGGCAAGCAGCCGCCACACGCTTCGCTGCTCATCCACTGCCTGGGCGAGGAACTCCAGCGCTGCTCCCCGGGTGTAGCCCAGCAGGTTGAGGCGCTCCGCGATGATCCTGCCCGGCGCACGCAGGGAGTACTCGATCACGTCCTCATTGCCGTACACGGTGCTGCTCAAGAATTCTGGATGCCCGTTGCGGTAGGCGCACAGCATGTCGTCTGTGAACGCCGCTACGAGGTCGGCCTCCCACCCATCGGACAGGCGGCTGACCTGACGGCCGCCCACCCACAGTCCCTCACCAGAGCTCATGCTCCATGATCGGTGCTGTCGCGCTCGTCCGGTATCGGTTTCCCCGGTGCGGACCCCGGTCCGTGGTCAGTGGATGGGATCAGCAGAATTGCACAACAGTCGAACAGATCTATGGGGTGGGTTGGTGTCGATCCATGTGGTGGGGATGAGTTTTTCGCCGTTGCGCCAGTTGTAGCGGACGGCTTCCTGGTACCAGGTGCGGGGCAGGTCGGCGTGGTCGCTGACGATGATCTGGAAGTCGGGGGCGAGTTCGGTGACGACCTGGTGCATGAGCTGGAAGAGGCGCGTGACCGTCTCGCGGTCTTCGTCCAGGGCACCCGGCCGTCTTCGCCTTCACCAGGGCCTCGACCTTCTCGCGGAAGGTGTCGTGGAAGGACTCCGGGTCCCACTCCATGGCCAGGGCGTCGATCAGCTGCATGGCCATCTTCACCTCCGCCGCCGTCGCCTCGACCTTCCCCGGCAGGTCGGGCACCTCGGCGTGCGGATCGCGCAGCTCGTCGGCCCAGTGCAGCGTGTGGATCGTGAGCAGGCCTTCCGGCTCGTCCGCCTTCAGCGCGACCAGGTACTCCCGCCCGCGCATCACGAACGTGGCGATGCCGGCCTTGTTCGATTCGACCAGCGCCCGCTCCAGCAGGGCGTAGACCTTCGCGTACTGGGATCCCCGAGACCCCAGGAAATACGTTTTGTCGAAGAAGACCGGGTCGATCGTGTCCAGGTCGACGAACCCGGCGACGTCGATCGACCGGGACCGGCCGGGAGCGATCTCGTCGAGTCCTTCGGCTCGACGATCACGTACTCGCCGCCAGTGTCGTAGCCCTTCACGATGTCCGCCAGGTCCACCTCGTCGCCGGTGCGCTCGTTCACGCGCCGGTTCCGGATCCGGTCCGCCGTCCCCCGCTGGAGCTGGTGGAAGCGGATCGTGTGGCTGTCCGTCGCTGTGTACAGGCCCACGGGAAGGCTGACGAGCCCGAACCCAGCACCCCCGTCCACACTGGTCTGGCCATCGCCTGCACCACCCTTCACCGCGGTGTCACTCGGCGCCTTCCTACCCTGCGCCCGATCCCCCCACCGGCAACGGCAGCCCGGCGTACGCCCCCCTGGCCGCCTCCAGCGTGACCAGGAAGCGCACTCCAGCGCCCCTCCCGGCGCATCCGGCGCCGGGAGGGGCGGCTAGGACTCTTCTTGGGTCGCTTCGGTCTGGTGGAGACGGCGGGCGAGGTCGTCGGACCAGAGCTGGGCCTACGCTCGCAGAGCGGCCATGGCGCTCTCGTTCAGGCCGTAGGCGGTGAACTCGGCGTCCTCGATCCAGTCGGCGCCGGCCAGGCGGCTCTGGAGGTCCTCGGGACTGAACCGGCCTCGTGCGTGGCGACGGCCGAATTCTTCGAGGTCGGGGGCGGTCCAGCGACGGGAAGCGGCGTATACGTCGAGGAAGTCGCGAGCCGCGCCCCGGTCGGCCAGGGCTCGGACCTTGGTACCGATCACGTCCTCCTCGCCGAGGACGGGACCGTATGCGGTGTGGGCGAGAGGCCGCCAGAACACTTCCTTGAGGACATCGACCTCGCACGCGCCGCCGGTGAGCGGGTCGGTGACCTGGAAGCGAGCGGACAGCGGGGCGATCTCGACCTCGGCCACCTGCCAGCCCCGCTCCGTGAGCCCGTCACGCACAACCTGGGCGATCTCTTCCATGGGGGTCGCGGACTCGGTGGCGACGTCCAGGTCCTGGCTGACCCGCTCCAGGAGCCGGTGGGCCTGCACGGCATAGCCGCCGGTCAGCACGAGAGGGAACGGAGAGCCGAGCGCACGTCGGCGAGCAGCCGTGCGTGCAGGTCGGGCATCTTCACGCCGCGGCCCGCTCCCGCAGCTGGGGGAAGGCTTCCTCCCACACGTCCCTCACACTCGGTCCCGCAAGGGTGCGCAGCACCGGCCACAGGCTGGAGAGCAGCTCAGCGTTCAGGAACCGGCACAGGTCCTCGCGGGTGCCCTCGGCGAGCACCGTCCGGTACAGGCCCATGCGCTGCCTGGGCTGGTCCAGGTCGAAGGCGCGCAGCCCGGACCACACCACGTGCAGCGGGAGCTCGACGACTCCGTGCACGGGCCCGGTCAGCTCGGACAGACCGGCCGGCAGCCGCCGGGCGAACTTCACCCTGTACAGGACCGCATCGTCAAAACCGGCATCGGGGACAGACATGGCACCGAGTATGCCCTGGCCTCGCGCTGCCCTGCATCCCCTGCTCCTCCGAGTTCAGGGGGCGGGCCCCCGAACCAGCCAGAGTGCTGGTTCGGGGGCCCGCCGTCTTCGGTCCGCTGACGGGGACCTGGTCCCGGCCCTTCCCGGACCGAAGCGGATCACGGTTACCGTCGGCGCGCGACGCTGGCCGGCCCTCCACGTCGACGTCGGCAACCCGCACGCCGTGGTCTTCGTGGACGACCTCGACCACGCCACCGCCCCCGCCGTAGCACCGGCGAGCGCCTACCCGCACGGCGTGACCACCGAGTTCGTCCGCAACCTGGGCTCCAACCACCTAGGCAGTGTCTGATGGCTCTTGCCCGGCATGGTGGATCTACCGCCGTTGCGGGCAGGAGTCGGTCATGGTGCGTCGGCATGAACTGACTAATGCTCAGTGGGAACGCATAGCCCCGCTGCTGCCGGAGACCGGAAACCCGGGTGGGCGGTGGGCCGATCACCGCACCGTGGTCAACGGTGTGTT
>NZ_JBSFTP010000093.1:0-26107 GCF_053591315.1 Streptomyces sp. NPDC003042 | reverse complement strand
GAGCCGTTGGCGAGGTAGCCGTCGGAGAGCAGGAACACCGGTGTCCGGTAGGTGAGTGCGATACGGGCGGCGTCGAGCGCGGCGTCGAAGCAGTCGGCCGGGGTGCGGGGGGCGACGATGGGGACGGGGGCTTCGCCGTTGCGGCCGAACATGGCCTGGAGGAGGTCGGCCTGCTCGGTCTTGGTCGGCAGACCGGTCGAGGGGCCGCCGCGCTGGATGTCCACGACCAGCAGCGGCAGCTCCAGCGAGACCGCCAGGCCGATGGTCTCCGACTTCAGCGCCACACCGGGCCCCGAGGTCGTCGTCACGGCCAGCGAGCCGCCGAAGGCCGCGCCCAGGGCCGCGCCGATCCCGGCGATCTCGTCCTCCGCCTGGAAGGTCCGCACGCCGAAGTTCTTGTGCTTCGACAGCTCGTGCAGGATGTCCGAGGCCGGGGTGATCGGGTACGAGCCCAGGTAGAGCGGCAGATCCGCCTGCCGGCCCGCCGCGATCAGCCCGTACGACAGCGCCAGGTTCCCCGAGATGTTGCGGTAGGTCCCCGCCGGGAACGCGCTCGTGGCCGGCGCGACCTCGTAGGAGACCGCGAAGTCCTCCGTCGTCTCGCCGAAGTTCCAGCCCGCCCGGAACGCGACGATGTTCGCCTCCGCGATCTGGGGCTTCTTCGCGAACTTCCGCCGCAGGAAACTCTCCGTACCCTCCGTCGGACGGTGGTACATCCACGACAGCAGACCCAGCGCGAACATGTTCTTGCTGCGCTCGGCCTCCTTGCGCGACAGCCCGAAATCCTTCAGCGCCTCCACCGTCAGCGTCGTCAACGGCACCCGGTGAATGCTGTACGCGTCCAGCGAGCCGTCCTCCAGCGGGGAGGTCTCGTAGCCGACCTTCGCCATCGGACGCTTCGTGAACTCGTCCGTATTGACGATGATCTCCGCGCCGCGCGGCATATCCGCGATATTCGCCTTCAGCGCCGCCGGATTCATCGCCACCAGCACGTTCGGAGCGTCCCCGGGCGTCAGGATGTCGTGGTCCGCGAAATGCAGCTGGAACGAGGACACACCCGGCAGCGTGCCGGCAGGCGCCCGGATCTCGGCCGGGAAGTTCGGCAGCGTCGAGAGGTCGTTGCCGAAGGACGCCGTCTCCGACGTGAAACGGTCACCCGTCAGCTGCATACCGTCACCCGAGTCACCCGCGAAACGGATGATCACGCGGTCGACGCGGCGGATTTCCTTGCCCGCACCCTCGGGCCGAGGCGCGACGCGCTGGCCGCCGATGGCCTCTCCGGACCCGTCGGCCTGCTCGGCCGGGCTACTGACCTGGCTGGTCACTGAACTGGACCTCCTTCGAGGCGTGGGCGTTCGCTCCCAAGTTCAACCCTACGACTGTGAGGTTTTCCGTCCCTGGGTCGCCCATGTGGTGGACCGCCTTCGAAGACGGCCTGTCCGACAGAATTCGTGCGCTATGTGACATTCTCCAAACCCCCCGGTAGTGGCGGCGGAGCCCCGCTGGTGCGGAGCCCGCCACCCACCACCCTTTTTACCTGACAGGGGGTTAGTTGATCAGGACTTCAGATAGGTGAGAACCGCCAGTACGCGCCGGTGATCCCCTTCACTCGGGGACAGGCCCAGCTTCATGAAGATATTGCTGACGTGCTTCTCCACGGCCCCGTCACTCACCACGAGCTGCTTGGCCACGGCGGAATTGGTCCGTCCTTCGGCCATCAGGCCCAGCACCTCGCGCTCGCGCGGCGTCAGACCCGCCAGGACGTCCTGCTTCCGGCTGCGCCCCAGCAGCTGGGCGACGACCTCGGGGTCCAGCGCGGTACCGCCCCGGGCCACGCGCACCACGGCGTCCAGGAACTCCCGCACCTCGGCCACCCGGTCCTTGAGCAGGTAGCCCACCCCCGTGCTGGAACCGGCCAGCAGTTCGGTGGCGTACTGCTCCTCCACGTACTGCGACAGCACGAGGACCCCGATCCCGGGGTACTCGCGGCGCAGCCGTACGGCGGCTCGTACGCCTTCGTCGGTGTGCGTCGGCGGCATCCGCACATCGGCCACCACCACATCCGGCAGCGCGTCCTCGGCCGCCAGCTCCGCCACCGTCTTGATCAGGGCTTCCGCGTCCCCGACGCCGGCCACGACGTCATGCCCCCGGTCGGTCAGCAGCCGGGTCAGGCCCTCCCGCAGCAGCACCGAATCCTCGGCGATGACCACCCGTACCCTGTCTTCCACGTTTCAGCAGCTCCCGCGTCCACTCGTCATCCGCACCGCACGCCCGTAGCCGGGTGCACCTGGTGTGCCTGGCACGGCCAAGCATCCCAGGGCGGAGACGGGATCACGGCCGGTGCGGACGAACACGTGGGCGTACGGGGGAGTTTCCGGCGGGCGGCGGGCGGCGGGCGGCGGGCGGCGGGCGGCGGGCTGCGGGCGCGGGCCTACGGGCGGTCGCGCCAGGGCAGCTCCGCCGTGACCGTCGTGCCGTGCCCGGGGGCGGAGTCCACGATCAGCAACCCGTCCACGGCGTCCACCCGCTCCGCCAGCCCGGCCAGCCCGCTGCCGCCCCCGGTCCCGGTCCCCGAACCGGCGCTCGCCCCACCCCGGCCGTCGTCGGCGACCTGGATCAGCAGCCGCTCGCCGGAGCGCCACACGTCGACGCTCGCGGTACGGGCCCGAGCGTGCTTGCTGACGTTCTGGAGCAGCTCGGAGACGGTGAAGTACGCGATCCCCTCGATCGCGTCCGCCGGGCGGGTCGGCAGATCCACCGCCACCCGCACCGGAACGGCACACCGCGAGGCCACGGAGGACAGCGCCGCGTCCAGGCCGCGGTCGGTGAGGACCGCCGGGTGGATCCCGCGGGCGAGGTCGCGCAGCTCCTGGAGGGCGACCTTCACCTCCCCGTGGGCCTCGTCCACCATGTGGGCGGCGGCCCGCGGGTCCTCGGTCATCTTCTCCTTCGCCAGCCCCAGGTCCATGGCGAGCGCCGCCAGGCGGGCCTGGGCCCCGTCGTGCAGGTCCCGCTCGATGCGCCGCAGGTCGGCGGCCGCGGTGTCCACGACCACCCCGCGATCGGACTCCAGCTCGCTGACGCGGCTGTCGAGCCGGGACGGGCCGAGCAACGCGCCGACGAGGACCCGGTCGACGGTGGTCAGAGCGCGGAAGACCCAGGGCGTGGCGAGGGTGAGGGCCAGCCCGAGCAGGAAGGTGGCGGTGATGGTCAGGGGGTCGTCGAGGTAGAAGGAGTAGTCGTCGTTCTGGAACAGCTGGAGGCCCGGCTGGTGGGTGAAGGCGGGGAAGACCCAGAACCACAGCGGGTAGAGCAGGAAGCCCCACCCGTACGACCAGAACACCACGGCCACGCAGAAGGCGAACACCGCCCACGGGAAGTGGATCACCGAGTACAGCACGTGCCGCCAGGCGCTGCCGCTCTTGAGCAGCGCCCCCATGGCGGCGAGCGCCCCGCTCTTCTGAGCCCTGACGGGCGCCGGGTCGGCGAGCGGCACCCGGAGCAGACCGCGCACCCGCGCCCGCTCCACCTGCCCGAAGCCCCGGCACATCGCGAGCACCCCGGCCAGGACCGGGATCCCGAGGAAGGTGACGAGCAGCCCGGCGCCGAGGCTCACGCCGGTGACGGCGAGCGAGAAGTACAGGGTGCTCAGCGGCAGCCCGAGCAGCAGGTACCCGAACTCCCGCCAGGTCCGCGCCGCCACGGGCGCCCGCAACACCCCGCCGACACCCCGCCCCGCGTCCATGCCGTTGCCCATGATCCGGACCCGCCCTTCCCTGACATCCCTTGACCCCTCAACCCTCCTGCCGCCCCCCTCCCGAAACCATGCGGCGAGTCGGCCTCTCCGCCGGGGGGTTATCCCCACCCCGGGGCCGAGCCGCTCCCGGCCCTTTTCAGCCTCGCCAGGGGGCACCTCCGAGGGGTCCCCCCGGACGGAGTCTGGGGGAGGTAGCCGGGGGAGTTTGAGGCGCGGGGTCCGGGGCGGAGCCCCGGGAAGCGGCCCGCAGGCCACCACCGAGCCCTGCCACCCCGGACGGGGTCCCGTATCAAGAGCGGCCAGCGCGAGGGCGCCACGGCAGCTCCGCCGTCACCACCGTCCCCTCCCCCTCCGGGGAATCCACCACGACCACCCCGTCCACCGCCCCCAGCCGCTCCGCGAGCCCGGCCAACCCGGTCCCCCCGGACAGCCGCGCCCCGCCCCGCCCGTCGTCCGAGACCCGGATCAGCAGCCGCGGCCCCGCCCGCCACACCTCGACGCTCGCGCCCCGCGCCCCCGCGTGCTTGCTCACGTTCTGCAGCAGCTCCGACACCACGAAGTACGCGATGCCCTCGATCGCCTCCGCCGGCCGCGCCGGCAGATCCACGGCCACCTTCACCGGCACCACGCACCGCGAAGCCACCGACGACAGTGCCGCGTCCAGCCCCCGGTCCGTCAGGACGGCCGGGTGGATGCCCCGCGCCAGGTCCCGCAGTTCCCGCAACGCCAGCTTCACTTCCCCGTGCGCCTCCTCGACCATCACCGCCGCCCCCTCGGGGTCCTCCAGCAGCTTCTCCTTGGCCAGGCCCAGCCCCATCGCCAGCGCCACCAGCCGTGCCTGGGCCCCGTCGTGGAGATCCCGTTCGATGCGCCGCAGGTCCGCGGCCGCCGTGTCGACGACGACACCCCGCCCGGATTCCAGCTCGGCGATCCGCCGCTCCAGCTCGTCGGAGGGCGACAGCAGGCCCCGTACCATCGCCCGGTCCACGTTCGCCAGGCCGCGTACCACGTAGGGCAGTACGGGCCACAGCACGAACAGACCCGTCAGAGCGACGGTGAAGGTCAGTACCCCCCACGGCAGCCGGACCAGCTCGTAGAGCACGGTCCGCCAGCCCACCGGGTCCTTGATGCTCGTCCACAGCCACGGGAAGAACCCGCCGGACCGCTTGGGCCCGGGGATCGGGGTCGGCTCGTTCACCCGTACGCCCAGCAGGGCGCGCGCACGCGCGCGGTCGATCTTGCCGAACTGCCGCGCCCCGTAGAGACCGCAGGCGAGCAGCGGCAGTCCGATCGCGGTCACAGACAGACCACCCGCCGTCGAAACCATGACAACCGCGTAAACAAATCCGATCAGCGCCACCGGCAGATTGCTCAGCAGGTACGCGATCTCCTTCCACGTCGCCGCGTCGAAGGCGGGGCGTACCGGGGGAGGAGCGGAGGGCTGATCGTTCGCAGTCATGCGGGACAGCCTGCCAACCTCGCCCTGCCGATGCCATGGGGCAGCCAGGCGCCAGTGAACGGGGGATAACCCCACCCTGTGTGGCCCAGGCCCTAGACTCCCGTCCGTACCAGACACAACAGATCGTCGACAGTGGCCAAGGAGCGAGGAACGGACGTGCCCGACCCAACGGTATCGACCGCAACCGTGCTCGCAGCCGACTATTTCCGGAGCTATTCGGTCGTCGGCCTGCTCGCCGTCCTCGGCGTGCTCTTCGTCGCCGTGGCCTTCGGCGCCGGACGCCTGCTGCGGCCCGTGGTTCCGACCCCCGAAAAGCTTCTGACTTACGAGTGCGGGGTGGATCCTGTAGGTGAGGGCTGGGCACACACCCAGGTCCGCTACTACGTCTACGCCTTCCTCTACGTCATCTTCGCCGTCGACTCGATCTTCCTGTTCCCGTGGGCGACCGTGTTCGCCGCCGCCGGTTACGGCGCCACGACGCTGGTGGAGATGTTCATCTTCCTGGGTTTCCTGGCCGTCGGCCTGCTCTATGCGTACAAGAAGGGCGTCCTCGAATGGACGTGACACCGGCTGTGACCTCGGCTGTGACCTCCGCTGCGACACCGGCTGCGACACCGACCGAGAGTGTTCCGCTCCCGGAGCCCAGGCGGCTCGGCGTGCTCTCCCGCCTGGCCCCGGAGCCCATGAAGGTGGTCCTCAACTGGGGCCGCCGCTACAGCCTGTGGGTCTTCAACTTCGGCCTCGCCTGCTGCGCGATCGAGTTCATCGCCGCGTCGATGGCCCGGCACGACTTCATCCGCCTCGGCGTGATCCCCTTCGCGCCCGGACCGCGCCAGGCCGACCTGATGATCGTCTCGGGCACGGTGACGGACAAGATGGCCCCCGCCGTGAAGCGGCTCTACGAGCAGATGCCCGAGCCGAAGTACGTCATCTCCTTCGGCGCGTGCTCCAACTGCGGCGGGCCGTACTGGGACTCGTACTCGGTCACGAAGGGCGTCGACCAGATCATCCCGGTCGACGTCTACGTGCCCGGCTGCCCGCCGCGCCCGGAGGCGCTCCTCCAGGGAATCCTCAAGCTGCAGGAGAAGATCGCTCGCGAGTCGCTCGCGGAGCGCTACGCGGCCACGCCCTCCGTGTCCCAGCTCACCAGCGGCCTGGTCACGCCCCCGCCCGCAGCCGCCACCGCCGTCCGGCCGGGGGCCGACGCGTGAACCTCTACGACTCCCTCCCCGACGGGGCCCCGGCGATCTTCGGCGCCGAGGCCGTGGGCACGTACGCGTACGACGTCCTTACGGTCGACGTGCCCGTCGGCTCCTGGATCCCGGCCCTGGAGATCGCCCGCGACAAGCTGGCCTGCACCTACTTCGACTGGCTGAGCGCGGTCGACGAGCCGGGCACCGGCTTCCGGATCTGCGCGCACGTCGTCTCGCTGGAGAACCACCGCGTACGCCGCCTCCTGCTGCGTACGACGGTCCCGCACGCCTCCCCCTCCCTGCCGTCGGCGGTCGCGGTCTACGCGGGCGCGGCGTGGCACGAGCGGGAGACCTTCGAGATGTTCGGCGTGGTCTTCACCGACCACCCCAACCTGGTCCCGCTGCTGCTCCCGGAGAACTTCGAGGGGCACCCGCTGCGCAAGGACTTCGTCCTGGCGGCGCGCGTCGCCAAGGCCTGGCCCGGTGCCAAGGAGCCGGGCGAGGGCGCCGACCCCGAGGGACCCAAGCGCCGCCAGATGCTGCCGCCGGGCGTGCCGGACCCGAACGACTGGGGCCCGATGAAGGGCCAGCTGCCCCCGGCCCCCACCCGCCCGGCCCGCACCCCCCGCGCAGCCGGCGCCGCCCCGACCCGCCGCCCCCGCCCGGTCCCGGAGGACTCCGCGACCGAGACCGCCCCGACGCCGGACGCCACCCCCACGGACGCCGCGCGCCCGCCGCGCCGCACCCGCTCGGTGTCGGAGGGCTCGGCGAGCCAGGCGGCCCCGGCGGCGGAGGCCGCACCCGCGGCGAACACGGCCGACGCCTCGTCGGCCCCGACCGCTCCGACCGCCCCGGCCCCCACGGACGCCGCGCGCCCGCCGGGCCGCACCCGCTCGGTGTCGGAGGGCTCCGCGAGCCAGGCGCCCCCGGCCCGTCCTACAGGCCCGGCCCCGGAAGGCTCGGCGAGCCGGCCGGCGCCGCCGGAACCGTCCGGTGCGGCGCTTCCGGCGGACGCCCCACCCGCAGCCGACGGCTCGGCGAGCCAGGCGGCCCCCGCTCCGGCCGACACCCCGGCGCGCCCGCCCCGTACCCGCTCCGTCGCCGACGGCTCGGCGAGCCAGGCGACCCCGGCCCCGGCCGGTCCCGGAAACGGGACCACCGCACCGGAGCCGGAGGCTCCCCCGCGCAGCGCGGACGCGCCCTGGCACGACCCGAAGCCCGCCTTCGAGGAGCCCGAGCCGGCTCCCGAGCCCCGGCCCCGGCCCAAGCCCAAGCCCGACACCGACCCTGACCCCGATCCCAACACCGACCCTGACCCCGATACCGACACCACCGGAGGCGACGCGTGAACGATGTCCTCGACGTCGCCCTGCGACTGATCGTCGTCTTCGCCGTCTTCCTCGTGCTCCCGCTCGTCATCGGGCAGACCGAGCACAAGGTGATGGCGCACATGCAGGGCCGCCTCGGCCCCATGTACGCCGGCGGCTTCCACGGCTGGGCCCAGCTCGTCGCCGACGGCGTGAAGTTCGCGCAGAAGGAAGACATCGTCCCGGCCAACGCCGACCGGCGGATCTTCCAGCTCGCCCCCGCCGTCGCGCTGCTGCCCTACCTCCTCGTGCTCCTCGCCATCCCCATCGGCGCGGGCGGCGGCGCGGTCGGCCAGGTCATCGACGCCGGTGTCTTCTTCGCGCTCGCCGTCATGGGCGTCGGAGTCCTCGGCTCGCTGATGGCCGGCTGGGCCTCCGCCAACAAGTTCTCCCTGCTCGGCGGCCTGCGCACCGCCGCCCAGCTGCTCGCGTACGAGCTCCCCATGCTGCTCACGGCTGCCTCCGTCGCGATGGCGGCCGGCACGGTCTCCCTCCCCGGCATCGTCGAGGCCTTCCAGTGGTGGTGGCTGCCCTGGCAGATCGTCGGCGCGCTCGTCTTCTTCACCGCCGGCCTCGCCGAACTCCAGCGGCCCCCCTTCGACATGCCCGTCGCCGACTCCGAGATCATCTTCGGCGCGTACACCGAGTACACCGGCCTGCGCTTCGCGCTGTTCCTGCTCGCCGAGTACGCCGGGATCGTCGTCCTCTGCGCCCTCACCACCGTCCTCTTCCTCGGCGGCTGGCACGGCCCCTTCGGCGGCGAGGACCTGGACTGGGTCTGGACCCTCCTCAAGGTCGCCGTCCTCGCCTTCGTCGTGATCTGGCTCCGCGTGAGCTACCCGCGGCTGCGCGAGGACCAGCTCCAGAAGCTCGCCTGGACCGTACTCATCCCCCTCGCGCTCGCCCAGATCGCGCTCACCGGCATCGTGAAGGTGGCGATGAACTGATGCCCATTCCCGGATCCGGCCTGGCCAAGGGCCTGGCCGTCACCCTGCGCACGATGACCAAGCGCGCGCACACCGCCCAGTACCCCGACGCACAGCCCGAGCTCCCGCCCCGCAGCCGCGGGGTCATCGGCCTGTTCGAGGAGAACTGCACGGTCTGCATGCTGTGCGCCCGCGAGTGCCCCGACTGGTGCATCTACATCGACTCCCACAAGGAGACGGTGCCGGCGTCCACCCCCGGCGGTCGCGAGCGCAGCCGTAACGTCCTCGACCGCTTCGCCATCGACTTCTCCCTCTGCATGTACTGCGGCATCTGCATCGAGGTGTGCCCCTTCGACGCGCTCTTCTGGTCGCCGGAGTTCGAGTACGCGGAGACCGACATCCACGAGCTCACCCACGAGCGCGACAAGCTGCGCGAGTGGATGTGGACCGTCCCGGCCCCGCCCGCCCTGGACCCGGCCGCGGAGGAGCCCAAGGAAGTCGCCGCCGCCCGCAAGGCGGTGGAGAAGGCCGCTGCCGCCGCCCACCTGCCCCCGACCACCCCGGAGGCAGACGCGTGAGCATCGCAGCCGCCGCCCCCTCACCCCTGGCCGCCGCCGCGGGCCAGGGGTTCCTCTCGCCGACCGGCGTCGAGATCGCCTTCGTCCTCGTCGGCCTCGCCACCCTCGGCGCGGCCCTCGTCACGGTCACCACCAAGCAGCTCGTGCACGCCGCCCTCTGGCTGGTCGTCACGCTCGGCGGCATCGCCGTCGAGTACCTGCTGCTGACCGCGGAGTTCATCGCCTGGGTCCAGGTACTGATCTACCTCGGCTCCGTCGTCGTCCTCCTCCTCTTCGGCTTGATGCTCACCAGGGCCCCCATCGGCCGTTCCCCGGACGCCGACTCGAACAACCGCTGGGTCGCCCTCGGCGTCGCGGGCGCCGCGGGCGCCGCGCTCGTCTGGGTCGTCGTCGACGCCTTCCGCACCACCTGGATCGACCTCGACGGCCCCGTCCAGGGCTCCACCAAGGTCTCCGGCGAGATCCTCTTCCAGCACTGGGTGCTGCCCTTCGAGGCGCTCTCCGTCCTCCTCCTCGCAGCCCTGATCGGCGCCATCGTGCTCTCCCGCCGCAACACCCCGGCGGAAGACGCCGCCGATGCCGCCGATGCAGCCGCCGCTGCCGCCGCCGCCAAGAAGGCTCCCGCCGGCGACAAGAAGGGGCAGCGCTGATGCATCTCGCCTACCCCGCCGTACTGGCGGCGCTCCTGTTCGCCACCGGCCTCTACGGGGTGCTCGCCCGCCGCAACGCCATCCTGGTCCTGATGTCCGTCGAGCTGATGCTCAACGCCGTCAACCTCAACCTGGTGGCCTTCGACGTCTGGCTGCGCGACGCCCTGCACGCCGGCCAGGCCCTCACCCTCTTCACGATCGCCATCGCCGCCGCCGAGATCGGCATCGGCCTCGCGATCGTGCTGATGGTGTACCGCAACCGGGGCACCTCGGACGTCGACAAGCTGCGCGACACCGCCGAGAGCCACGAGCCCGGCCTGCCCGACGACATCACCGACCGGCCGGAGGTCGCCGCGTGAGCACCACGACCCTCGCGGTCCTCGTCCCCCTCCTCCCCTTCCTGGGCGCGATCGCGGGGCTGCTGCTGGGCCGCACCGCGCCCGGCTTCGTCCGGCCGCTCGCGGTCCTGCCGACCCTGGCCGCCGCCTTCCTGGCCGTGCTCGTAGCCGTCGGCCACGGGGGCGGCGAGGCGATCGACACCGCGACCGAACTGACGCCGACCGGCTCCGTACCGATCGAGCTCTCGCTCCACCTGGACGGCTTCGCCGTCCTGGTCGCCGTCCTGGTCGGCGTCGTCGCCACCTGCGTACAGCTCTACTCGACGGCGTACCTGCGCGAGGACCCGCGCTACCCGTCCTATGCCGCGCTGGTGTCCCTGTTCACCTCCGCCATGCTGCTCGTCGTCTACTCCGGCGACCTGATGGTGCTGCTGGTCGGCTGGGAGATCATGGGCATCTGCTCGTACTTCCTGGTCGGCCACTACTGGGAGACCGAGGCGGCCCGCTCCGCCTCCCTGAAGGCCTTCCTCGTCACCAAGCTCGGCGACGTCCCCTTCCTCATCGGCCTGTTCGCGCTCGCCGCCGACGCCGGCTCCTTCCGCATCACCAAGATCCTCGACACCGTCGCCGCGGGCGGTCTCGACCACCCGACGCTGATCGCGCTGCTCCTGCTCGCCGGCGTCGCGGGCAAGTCCGCGCAGTTCCCGCTGCACACCTGGCTCCCCGACGCCATGGCGGGCCCGACCCCGGTCTCGGCGCTGATCCACGCCGCGACGATGGTCGCCGCCGGCGTCTACTTCGTCGCCCGCCTCCTCCCCGTCTTCGCGGCCTCGCAGGTCGCCCTGGTGGTCATGGCCGTCATGGCAGCCGTCACCATGGTCGGCTCGGCCCTCGCCGCCCTGGCCCAGGACGACATCAAGCGCGTGCTCGCCTACTCCACGGTCGGCCAGCTCGGCTACATGACCGGCGCCCTGGCCGTCGGCGACCGCGGCGCCGCCGTCTTCCACCTCCTGTCCCACGGCGCGTTCAAGGCGCTCCTCTTCCTCGGCGCCGGCGTGATCATCCACGCCGCCGGTACGAACTCCCTCGCCGCCATGTCCCGGATGGACGGCCTGTCCAAGCGCATCCCCGACGCCTTCTGGACGATGACGATCGCGCTCCTCGCGCTCGCCGCCATCCCGCCCTTCGCCGGCTTCTTCTCCAAGGAAGCCGTCCTCGTCGCCGCCGAGCACACAGCAGGCGGCCACTCGGACTTCGCGCCCAGCGCGGCCGGCTGGGTGGTGCTGGTCGCCGGCGTGCTGACCGCCCTGCTCACCGCCGCCTACGCCACCCGGCTCTGGCTGATGGCCTTCCGCGGCCGGGGCGCCGCCGCCCCCGACCACGGCAAGGAGCCCGTCGCCATGACCGGCGTGCTGTGGCTGCTGGCGGTCCCCTCGATCGCCTTCGGCCTCGCCGCCGGTCCCCTCGCCGACTGGTTCGACGGCAAGGAACTCACCCCGTCCCTGGCCACCTCCGTTCTCGGTACCGGTGCCGCGCTCATCGGCGGGATGCTCACCTACGCCCTCTGGCAGCGCGCCACCGCCAAGACCGCCGCCGGAGCCGTGATCGGGACCACCCGGACCGGGTCCTCGGTGCCGGTGTCCGCGTCCGTCGCCGCCGCCGAATCCGCCGCCGAGACCCCCGAGGTGGCCGAGGTGACCCACGATCACCCCGCCGTCCCGTCCGGACCCGCCCCCGACCCCGGCCCGGCGCTCCTCGGCCCGCTCCACCGCCACGCGGCCGACGGCTTCCACCTCGACGCCGTCTACGACCGGCTCTTCGTCCGCCCCGTCCGGGCCGCCGCGAGCCTGGTCCGCTTCCTCGACCGCGAGGTCGTGGACACGTACGTCCGCGGCGCGGGCACCGGCCCCCGGCTGCTCGGCAGCCTCGTACGCCGCGCCCAGACCGGCAACGTGCAGAGCTACCTGAGCGCCCTGCTCGCCGGCGCCGTGGTCCTGGCGATCGCCACCGCCGTCCTCGCCAACGTCAACGCCGGATCGTGAGCCGTGAGTCAGCCGTGATTGATATCAGCCCGTCCGTGATGCAGTTCCTTCTGGCGTTCATCGTGGCCGCACCGCTCCTCGGGGCCGTCGCGGCCCTCCTGCCCGCCCCGCCCGGGCTCAAGGGCCGCAGCCCCGAACAGGCCGTGCTGCGCCACGGCGTGACCGTGACCGGCGTCATCCTCGCCGCGGCGATCGCCCTCACCCTGGGCTTCGACCACGACGCCCCCGCCCGCTTCCAGGCGACGACGGACATCAGCTGGATCCAGGCGCTGAACATCCGGATCCACCTCGGCGTCGACGGCATCTCGCTCCCCCTCCTCCTGATGACCGCGCTGCTGTTCTTCCTCTGCGCGGTGTACAGCTACTACAAGCTTCCCGACGGCCCCTCCCCGAAGGCCTTCGTCGCGCTGCTCCTCGTACTCGAGTCCGGCACCCTCGCGACCTTCGCCGTCCTCGACCTGCTGCTCTTCTTCCTCGCCTTCGAGATGGTCCTCATCCCGATGTACTTCCTCATCGCCCGCTGGGGCGGCGCTCAGCGGCAGGCCGCCGCCTGGAAGTTCATCCTCTACACCCTCCTCGGCTCCGTGGTCATGCTCCTCGGACTGCTGCTGATCGGACTGGACAGCGGCACCTTCGACATGGTGGCACTCGCCTCTGACAACGGCCGCGAACTGTCCCACACCACCCAGCTCCTGGCCGTCCTCGCCATCGGCATCGGCCTCGCCGTGAAGACCCCGATGTGGCCGCTGCACAGCTGGCTCCCGGACGCCCACACCGCCGCCCCCACCGTCGGCTCCGTGCTGCTCGCGGGCGTCATGCTGAAGATGGGCACGTACGGGTTCGTCCGCATCCTGCTCCCCATCACTCCCGACGGCATGCACACCTTCGCCCCGTACCTCGGCGCCTTCGCCACCGTCGGCATCGTCTACGGGTCCCTGGCCTGCCTCGCGCTGGCCCGCAAGGGCGGCAAGGGCGACCTCAAGCGCCTCATCGCCTACTCGTCCGTCGGCCACATGGGCTTCGTCCTGCTCGGCATCGCGACCATGACCCCCACCGGGGTCAACGGCGCGCTCTTCGCCAACATCGCCCACGGCCTGATCACCGGCCTCCTCTTCTTCCTGGTCGGCGCCCTCAAGGACCGCTACGGCAGCAGCGACCTCGACACGCTCGCCGGGGCCACCGGCGCCGCCCTGTACGGCCGCGCCCCCCGCCTCGGCGCGCTCCTCGCCTTCGCCGCCGTCGCCTCCCTCGGCCTTCCCGGCCTGGCCGGCTTCTGGGGCGAGATGCTGGCCCTGTTCGGCGCGTTCGACCCGGCCGAGGGCCTGTCCCGCCCGGCCTTCCTCACCTACCTGGCCTTCGGCGCCTTCGGCACCCTGCTGACCGCCGCCTACCTGCTGGTCGTCGTACGGCGCGTCTGCATGGGCGACCCGAAGGCCGGCCCCGAGGTCTCCCTCGCGGACGTCCAGCGCTACGAGTTCGCCGCCTGGACCCCGCTCGTCGCCCTCACCGTCCTCGCCGGCCTGTGGCCCGCGGTCCTCCTCGGCCTCACCGACCCGGCCGTCCAGAAGCTCCTCGCAGGAGGCAACTCATGACGGCCTTGACGGTCCTCTCCGCCGAGACCCCCAGCCTGGTCCAGACCGTCGACTGGCTCGCGATCGCGCCCGTGGTCGTCACCGCCGTCGTCGCCCTGCTCGTCCTGGTCGCCGACCTCTTCGTACCGGAGCGCCGCAAACCGCTCCTCGGCTGGGTCTCCGTGGCCGGCCTGGCCGTCGCGACCGCCACCCTGCTGCCGCTGCGCGCGGGCGACCGGACCACCTTCTGCCTCACCGGCGACCCGGCCGCCTGCAGCTACACCGCCGACCACTTCACGCTGGTCGTGCAGTTCCTGGTCCTGGCCGGCGCCCTGGTCACCGCCCTGCTGTCGGTCACCGCCATCCGCGACACCCGCATGCCGGCCGGCGAATACTGGTTCCTGCTGCTCTCGTCCGCCGCCGGCGCGGCCCTGCTGCCCGCCTCCCGGGACCTCGCGACCCTGATCGTCGCCCTGGAAGTCGCCTCGCTGCCCGCCTTCGCCCTCGTCGGCATGCGGCGCGGCGACCGGCTCTCCTCCGAGGCCGCCCTCAAGTTCTTCCTGTCCTCGGTCACCGCCACCGCCGTCTCGCTCCTCGGCGTCAGCTTCGTCTACGCCGCCACCGGCTCCCTGCACCTCAGCCAGATCGCCGACCGCCTCGACGACGTCCCCGCACAGCTCGACACCCTCGCCATGGCGGGCGTCGCCCTCACCCTCGTCGGCTTCGCCTTCAAGACCGCGGCCGTCCCCTTCCACTTCTGGGTCCCGGACACCTACGTGGGCGCCCCGCTGCCCATCGCGGGCTACCTCTCGGTGATCGGCAAGGCCGTCGGCTTCACCGGCCTCATCCTCGTCACGGTGATCGCCTTCCCGGCGTACTCCGACATCTGGGGCCCGGCCCTGGCCGTGCTCGCCGCCCTGACCATGACGCTCGGCAACGCCGCCGCCCTGCGCCAGTCCGCGGACCGCCCGAACAGCGCCGTACGCCTCCTCGCCTGGTCCTCCGTCGGCCAGGCCGGCTTCCTGCTCGTGCCGATCGCGGCGGCCGCGTACTCCGACCGCGACCAGATCGGCACCACCGTCGCGTACGCGCTGATGTACGCCGCCGTGAACCTCGGCGCCTTCGCCGTGGCCGCGCTGGTCGCCCGTACGAAGCCCCTGCACCGGATCAGCGACTACCGCGGCCTGTACGCCGAGCGCCCGCTGGCGGCCCTCTCGCTGGCCTTCTTCCTGCTCTGCCTGGCCGGTCTGCCACCGGGCATCGTCGGCCTCTTCGCCAAGGTCGCCGTCTTCCGGTCGGCCGTGGACGCGGGCCTGGGCTGGCTGGCCGTGGTCATGGCGGTCAACGTCGTCATCGCCCTCTACTACTACCTGCGTTGGACGGCGCTGCTGTTCCGCGTGCCGCGAGGCGCGGCGGAGGAAGTGGCAGCGGCTCCTGCGAAGGCCCCCGGGCCGGTCACGGTCGCGATCGTCCTCACCGGCGTGACCGCCCTCGTCCTCTCGGGCGCTCCCCAGCTGGTCCTGCGCTTCGCCGCGGGCAGCCTGTTCCCGCAGTAGCCCCCGCGCGCTCACCCGTACGGAGCAACGCCCGCCGCCGTCCCCCCGCCGAGGCACGGGGACGGCGGCCCGGCCGCGCCCTGGGGCCCGGCCCCGGGGAACCAGGCGCCCTCACCTGGCGTTGACCAGGAAGGGACGGTCCACTGGACCGAAGACCCTCAGATCCACAGATCCTGGACGGGTCCCCCCGCCGCACCACTAGGAGGGCGCACCGTGCACCGCCGGCACAACGGGCTGAAGACCGCCGTACTCCTCGGCGGGCTGTCCGCACTCATCATCGTCATCGGGAGCTTCTTCGGGCGTGGCGGCCTGATCGTCGCCGTTCTCATCGCCCTGGGGACGAACGCGTACGCGTACTGGAACAGCGACAAGCTGGCTCTACGCGCGATGCGCGCCCGCCCCGTCAGCGAATTCGAGGCGCCCCGGCTCTACCGCATGGTCCGCGAGCTCTCCACTTCCGCACGCCAGCCCATGCCACGGCTCTACATCTCCCCGACCGAGGCCCCGAACGCCTTCGCCACCGGCCGCAACCCGCGCAACGCCGCGGTCTGCTGCACCGAAGGCATCCTGCGCATCCTCGACGAGCGCGAGCTGCGCGGGGTCATCGGACACGAGCTGAGCCACGTCTACAACCGCGACATCCTGATCTCGTCGGTCGCCGGAGCCCTGGCCTCCGTGATCATGTTCCTGGTGAACTTCGCCTGGCTCATACCGGTCGGCCGGTCCAGCGATGACGAGGGCCCCGGCCTCTTCGGGATGCTCCTCATCATGATCCTCGGCCCGCTGGCCGCGTCCGTGATCCAGCTGGCCATCAGCCGCTCGCGCGAGTACGAGGCCGACGCCTCCGGAGCGCAGCTGACCGGCGACCCCCTCGCCCTGGCCAGCGCCCTGCGCAAACTGGACGCGGGTACCAAGCAGCTGCCGCTGCCGGCCGAACCACGTCTGGAGACGGCGAGTCATATGATGATCGCCAACCCCTTCCGCCCCGGCGAAGGAATGTCCAGGATGTTCTCGACACATCCCCCGATGGCCGAGCGCATCGCCCGGCTCGAAAAGATGGCAGGACACAGCCGGTGAAGACCATCCTCAACGTCATTTGGCTCGTGCTCAGCGGGATCTGGCTGTTCCTCGGCTACTGCCTGGCAGGGCTGATCCTCTGCATCACGATCATCGGCATCCCCTTCGGCATAGCGGCCTTCCGCATCGCGGTCTACGCCCTCTGGCCCTTCGGCTACACCACGGTCGAACGGCGCGACGCGGGCGCACCGTCCTTTGTCGGAAACGTCCTGTGGCTGCTCCTGGCGGGCTGGTGGCTGGCCCTGGGCCACATCTTCACCGGCATCGCGCTCTGCGTCACGATCATCGGCATCCCGTTCGGCATCGCCAACTTCAAGATGGTCCCGCTCTCCCTGCTTCCCCTGGGCCGCGAAATCGTCCCCACGGACGCCCCGTTCGCCTCTCGCTGACGGCAGCCGCCCACTGCACGCCGTACCGATATGCGCAGGTCAGGGTGATTGTCAGTGGCGTGGGTCACCATGAACACATGAACGAGACCGAGCAGTTGCCGGAGCACGTCGCCCAGCTCAGACCCCGGACCTGAGCCGCCGCCGGAGTCCGTACGCCAGCGCCCCCACCATCAGCACCGCCGCCCCCGCGACCGCCGACGCGACGGGCAGTGCGCACGCCAGCACCACACAGCCGGACAGCCCGACCGCTGCCACGGCCCGGCCCTTGAGAGCTGAATCGAGAGTCCACGCGGAAGCATTCGCGATCGCGTAGTAGACGAGCACGCCGAAGGACGAGAAACCGATCGCGCCCCGCAGATCAGCGGTGGCCGCGAGCACCGCCACCACCGCACCCACTGCCAGCTCCGCATGGTGCGGCACCTGACGCCGGGGATGTACGGCGGCCAGCACGCGCGGGAGATGGCCGTCCCGGGCCATCGCCAGGGTCGTGCGCGAGACCCCGAGTACGAGGGCCAGCAGGGAGCCCAGCGCGGCCAGCGCCGCGCCCACCCGGACGACGGGGGCCAGTCCGGGCCATCCGGCCGCGCGCACCGCGTCGGCCAGCGGGGCCGCGGACCCCGCCAGAGCGTCGGTGCCGAGCACCGACAGCACCGCCACGGCCACGGCGGCGTACGCCAGCAGGGCGATCCCCAGCGCGATCGGCACCGCGCGCGGGATCGTGCGCTCCGGATCGCGCACCTCCTCGCCCAGGGTGGTGATCCGGGCGTAGCCCGCGAAGGCGAAGAACAGCAGCCCGGCGCCCTGCAACAGCCCGACAGCGCCCCAGTCCGAACCGCCCAGCCGGCCCGCTTCGGACGCGTCGGAGCTCAGGCACACCACCACGACCGCGGCCAGCACCGCCAGCACCGCCGCCACGATCAACCGGGCGATCCGGGCGGACTTCTGCACTCCGCCGTAGCTCGCGGCGGTCAGCGCCACCACGGACGCGACGGCCACGGCGTGCTGTTGCCCGGGCCAGACGTACGCCCCGACGGTCAGCGCCATCGCCGCACAGGAGGCGGTCTTGCCGATCACGAACCCCCAGCCCGCCAGGTACCCCCAGAAGGGACCGAGCCGCTCGCGCCCGTACACGTAGGTCCCGCCGGAGGACGGATGGACGGCGGCGAGCCGCGCCGAGGAATGCGCGTTGCAGTAGGCGACGACGGCCGCCACCGCCAGGGCGGCGAGCAGGGCGCCGCCCGCCGCGCGGGCGGCCGGGGCGAGGGCGGCGAAGATGCCGGCGCCGACCATGGCGCCGAGCCCGACGACGACGGCGTCGGACACGCCCAAGGTGCGCTTCAACTGGTTGTCCACGGGCGGAGGGTAGCCCGGCTAGATGACGCCCTCCCGGCCGGGCAGCGGTGTCCGCTTGCGTTCCCAGCCCTCCAGGGCGGTCAGACAGGCGTGGTCGAGATGCCGCAGCCCGCTGAGGTCGAGGTGTACGGACGGCCCGTGCGGCAGCGCGTCGAGGGAGTCCAGCAGCTTGGGAAGCCGCAGGAAGCTGGCGTTGCCGACGATCCGCACCCGCAGCTCCTCGCCCTCCCAGACCTCCTCGATGTGGACGTGGGAGGTCTCCCAGGCCGCCTTGGCGATGGCCAGGCCCAGCCCGATCAGCACTCCCTCGAAGAGACTGGTGGCCACGATCGCCGAGGCCGTCGCCACCAGCACCACCGCCTCGCCCCGATGGGTCCGCCACAGCGTGGCCACCGCACGCGCGGGCAGCAGCTTCCAGCCCGCGTGCAGCAGCACCCCGGCGAGCGCGGCGAGCGGGACGATCTCCAGTACCCGGGGGAAGGCCACCGCGAAGAGCAGCAGCCAGGCCCCGTGCATCACGCGGGCCGCCCGGGTGCGGGCCCCCGCCTCGACGTTCGCGGCGCTGCGCACGATGACGGCGGTCATCGGCAGCGCGCCCAGCAGGCCGCAGAGGCTGTTGCCGACGCCCTGGGCGATGAGTTCCTGGTCGTACTCCGTCCTCGGCCCGTCGTGCATCCGGTCGACGGCGGCCGCGCTGAACAGGGTCTCGGCCGAGGCGATCAGCGCGAGTGCGATCACGGTCCCCACGGCCCCTGCGGAGGCCAGCACCCCGAAGTCGCCCCAGCCGGGCGGGGCCACGGCCTCCAGCACCCCCGTCACCCGGACCTTCTCGACGGGCAGCCGCAGCAGCGCGGCCACGGCGGTGGCGGCCCCCACCGCGACGAGCGCCCCCGGTACGAGCCGTACCCGGGCCGGCATCCGGCGCCAGGCCGCCAGGACGGCGATGGTCCCGGCGCCCAGTGCCACGGCGGCCCAGTCGGCCTGTGATCCGAGCCCCTGGATCCCGCCCAGCTTGGCGAGGGTCTGCCCGGGGGCCGGGACGCCGCCCAGGGCGTAGAGCTGCCCGGCGATCAGCACGAGTCCGATCCCGGCGAGCATCCCGTGGACGACGGCGACGGAGATCGCCCGGAACCACCGACCGAGCCGCAGCACCCCCATGCCCAGCTGGACCAGCCCGGCGGCGAGCACCAGCACCCCGAGCGCGGGTAGCCCGTAGGACCGCACGGCCTCGTAGACGAGCACGGTCAGCCCCGCCGCCGGCCCGCTGACCTGGAGTGAGCTTCCCCGGAACCAGCCGGTCACCAGACCGCCGACCACCCCGGTGACGATGCCCAGCTCGGCCGGCACGCCGGAGGCGACGGCCACCCCCACACAGAGCGGGAGCGCGACCAGCGCGACGACGACGGACGCCCCGAAGTCTTCACGGAAACTGCCGGCCCCGGGCATGCGGAAACCCCCTGTCACGCGGTGATGGATGACACCCAGCGTGCTGGGCCCATCCATGCACGCCTAGCGACCACAAGGGGCCCGGGGAGGAGCGTGCGCCGCTCACGCCAGCACACACCCCACCGGGCGCCGACGGCGAAGGGCACGACGCGGGCGCCTGCCGGGATCTTCCCCGGCGCTCTGCCCCGTAGTGCCCCTCGGGTCCGCTCAGTGGCGTATGCGCGGCTCAGCGACGTCGCAGACGCTGATCAGCGGTAGTTCACGAACTGGATCGCGAAATCCAGGTCCTTGCCCTTGAGGAGCGCCTGGACGGCCTGGAGGTCGTCGCGGTTCTTGGAGCTGACGCGCAGCTCCTCGCCCTGGACCTGGGCCTTGACGCCCTTGGGGCCCTCGTCACGGATGATCTTGGCGACCTTCTTGGCGTTCTCCTGGGAGATGCCTTCCTCGATCGTCGCGAAGATCTTGTACTCCTTGCCGGACAGCTGCGGCTCACCGGCGTCCAGCGCCTTCAGCGAGATCCCGCGCTTGACCAGCTTGGTCTCGAACACGTCCAGGACGGCCTTGACGCGCTCCTCGGAGTTCGCCTCCATCAGGATCTTGTCGCCGGACCAGGCGATCGACGCGCCGGTGCCCTTGAAGTCGTAGCGCTGCGAGAGCTCCTTCGCGGACTGGTTGAGGGCGTTGTCGACCTCCTGCCGCTCGACCTTCGAGACGATGTCGAAACTGGAGTCGGCCATGTGCTGTGGCTCCTTGAAGTCGGCTGTGATGTGCCCCGGGGGGCGCGGGCCGGACATCCCCGGCCCGCGCCACAAAGCCTAGCCACCACGCCCACCTGCGGCGCTGATCAATCCGGTGGTGAAGCACCCCCGGTCATCGGGTATCGTTTACGTCGTTGCCAGGGAGCGCCGCCGTAAGGCGGAAAAAATGGCAGCAGATCATGGCGGTGTGCCCGAGTGGCCAAAGGGAGCAGACTGTAAATCTGCCGGCTCAGCCTACCCAGGTTCGAACCCTGGCGCCGCCACGCGAGTGGAACCCCCGTTCATCTGCGGAAGCGCAGTGGACGGGGGTTTCTTCGTATGTCGCGCCCGGCCCCGCCGTGCATCCCGCTAGCGCGCCGGGGCGGTCACCGTCAGGTGGTAGGTCGTGTCGACCCAGAAGCCGTTCGTCGCGGCGGAGTCGATCTCCAGCACGAACTGGCCCGCCGGGAGAGGCTCCAGGCCGCACCACAGGCCCCAGGCGATCCGCGGTATCCCCATGGACTGGAAGGGCTTCGAGGAGAACTCGCCCAGGGCCAGGGGAGTGCTGTTCAGGGCCGCCGAGGCCCGGGTCACCTCCGGGCGCCAGGGCCTGGTCACGAACGGCACCGCCGGGCGCTGGGTGTTCAGGACCGGGAAGAAGACCCGCCGACCCGCCGGGATGCGGCAGCGCCGCACCACCCGTCCGCCGTGGCTGCCGGCGAGGAACCACAGGTCGTCGGGCTGCCGCCAGCCCGCGTACGCCCCCGTGGTGTCGCCCACGGGGCTCCGGTCGTCCGGCGCGGACAGGGCCCACTTCCACCACCGGGCGGCGAGCCGGCCGCCCTCAGCCTCACCGATGCGCCAGTCCCCGTCGCCCATGCCCCAACCCCGGTCCTCGTGCGACCGCCCCCTGCGGCCGAATCCGGGTGACCCTATCGGGCGCCTCCGGCGTGCCGATGAGGGCGGCCGGTCGTTCACGGGGCGTGACATGGACTTCGGACGCACGTGGCAAGGTCGGGGGCGGCGTGCTGATCGCCCTCCTCGGCGCCGGAATTCCGGCCCTGGTGGGGGCCGCGCTGAACACCCCGGCGGGGGAGCCGTACCGGGAGACCCGGCTGTACTTCGGCACGCAGCGCACCGACGGCCGGGAGCCGGTCGGGGAAGGGGAGTTCATGCGGTTCCTGGACCGCGAGATCACCCCCGCCTTCCCCGAGGGGCTCACCCTCCAGGACGGGTACGGCCAATGGCGGGGCGCGGACGGCACGATCGCCCGCGAGACCTCGTACGAGGTGGTGCTGCTCTACCCCGAGAAGGAGGCGGAGGCGCGCGGCGTACGGGTCGAGCGGATCCGGCAGGCGTACGAGCGGCAGTTCCAGCAGGACTCGGTCGGCCGCTCCGACGACAAGGTCAGCGTCGAGTTCTGACGGGACAGCAGCAACAGCGGAAGGCGGCGAGCGGGGCGGGACTCAGTTGCCCGCCATGTCCTTGACGGCCACCGTGACCGGCATCGAGCCGGAGACCAGCTCCAGGGTCAGGCCGGCCGTCGCCGGCGTCTCGATCAGCTCGGCCAGCACCGCGGCCACGTCGTCGCGGGGGATCGAGCCGCCGCCCGCGTGCGCCTCCAGGTGGACCAGCCCCGTACCGGGCTCGTCGGTCAGCGTGCCGGGACGGAGGATCGTCCACTCCAGGCCCAGCCGGGTCCGGACGTGGTCGTCGGCCTCGCCCTTCGCCCGCAGATAGGCGTCGAAGACGTCGTGGCCCTCGCGGTGGGCGTCGGCGCCCAGCGAGGAGACCATCAGGAAGCGGCGTACGCGGGCCCGTTCGGCGGCGTCGGCGAACAGCACCGCCGCGCCCCGGTCCACGGTGTCCTTGCGCCCGACGGTGCTGCCGGGGCCGGCGCCGGCGGCGAACACCGCCACGTCCGCGCCCTGCAGGATCCCCGCGACGTGTTCGACCGAGGCCGACTCCAGGTCGCACAGCACCGGTTCGGCGCCCATCGCCCTGAGGTCGTCGCCCTGTTCCAGGTCACGGATGATGCCCGCGACCTCGTACCCGCGCGCGGAGAGCAGGCGCTCCAGCCGCAGCGCGATCTGACCGTGTCCACCCGCGATGACGATGCGCATGTCCCGACCGTACGACGAGCCGGGCGCCCACGCCCGCGAACGACCGCCGAACGCTCACGGTCCGGGCTCGGCACGCCCCTGCCGGGGCAGGTCCAGGGCCACCGCGACCGCCGAGTCGCAGTACTCCCGTACGGCACTCGTACGGGCTACCACGCGCCCCCGGTGGATCACGATCCGGCTGTACGCCAGCGACAGCACCCCGGCGATCCGTTCCCCGCGCACGGCGAGCAGCTCCGCCGGAAACCCCGCCTCCACCCGCACCTCCGGCAGGCCCATGGCCTCGCGGGCGGCGGCGCTCACCGACGCGTACGCCTCGCCCGCCCGCAGCCCGCCCTGGGAGGCCAGCAGGTACGCGGCCTCGAGCGGGTCGCCGCGCCCGACCGGGTTCCCCGCGTCCCGCAGCGCCCCGCTCCCGGCCGCGACACGGACCCCGGCGGTGCGCAGGAGGCGTACGGGGGCGGTGCGCAGGCCGCGGCGTTCCAGGGCCGCGCAGTCGCCCTGGGGCAGACAGGTCACCCGTACCCCGGCCGCGGCGAGCTGGTCGGCGGCCCGGGCGGCCACGTCCAGCGGGAGGCGTGACAGTCCGCCGCAGGGACCGATGGTCACCCCGGGCCGCAGACCGCCCGCCATCGCCGCGAGCCGGGAGAGGCGGCCCGGATCGTCACCGTCCGTGTGCAGGTCGACGGGGCAGCCGTGCTCGGCGGCCAGTTCGAGGACCGCTTCCAGGAAGCCGGTCGGATCGGGGTCGAGGTCGGGGCAGCCGCCGATCACGGAGGCGCCCATCTTGACGGCGTCGCGCAGCATGGCGAGCCCGTCCGCGCCGGCGACCCCGGTCAGCAGCCGGGGGACGGCCACGGTGGTCAGGTCGGTGAGCCCGCGCAGGGAGCGGCGGGCCTGGAGGACCGCCTCCATGGGGCCCAGCCCGTGCACGTCGCCGATCCGGACGTGGGAGCGCACCGCGGTGGCGCCGTGGCCGAGCTGGAGCAGCGCCGCCTCGGTGGCGCGGCGCTGCACCTCGTCGGGGGCGTACGAGACGGGCCCCTCGACGTCGGCGGTCAGGGCGGTGTCCCCGTGGGCATGCGGCTCGGCGGGGGCGGGCAGCAGCAGGTAGCCGCGCAGGTCGACGCGGGACAGGGCCGGGGCGGGGAGGCTGCCCGCGGTCCCGACGGCCTGGATGCGGCCCCCGCTGAGCCGGACGTCGACGGTGCGGCCGTCGGTGAGCCGGGCCCCGGCGAGGAGCAGGCCGGTGGCCTCGGGGGGCGTGCCGCCGACCGGGCTGCGGGCGGGACCGCCTGCGGCCGGGTTCCGCGGGGAGCGGGGCGGCCGGGGCGGCTGCTGCGGCTGGCTGTCGAACATCGCGCTCCTGCGGTGGCTCGGGCGGTTCCTGTGCCGTGGCCGCAGCCCGCGGCCCAAGATCACGCAGCGTGGCAAGAGCCTAGGGCGCGGGGCTCTCCGGTTCGCGGAAGAGCGCAATAGTCGTACCGGTGTGGTGCTCATGCGTCACGGAGCGTGCGCCGTCACGCGGAGTGTCCGGAGGGGCCCCGGAGTGCCGTGTGGGTGTGAGCCCGCCCACAAATGGGCCGGAAAACGGGCCGGTGGCCGCCGACGTGCTGATCAAGAAAGGCTCACCGACCCCTCCGGAGCCCTGTTCCCGCAAAGGATTTGGGCGATCGGCAGGCAACCGTGTAATGTCTTCATCGCTCGCCCCAATAGCTCAGTCGGTAGAGCGTCTCCATGGTAAGGAGAAGGTCTGCGGTTCGATTCCGCATTGGGGCTCTGGTGAGAGAGGTTCCCTACCCTCAGGTGGGGGGCGGATCTCATCAAAGCGGCGTAGCTCAGTCGGTAGAGCAAGCGGCTCATAATCGCTGTGTCACCGGTTCAAGTCCGGTCGCCGCTACCCACAGTAGCCGATTGCGGGGTCGGTCTCCCGATCGGCTACTCTTTTATGCGTTCATCCGTCCAATATTCCGTCAAGGAGCACTCACGTGGCTGCCACCGACGTCCGCCCGAAGATCACGCTGGCCTGCGTGGAGTGCAAGGAGCGGAACTACATCACCAAGAAGAACCGGCGTAACGACCCGGACCGTCTTGAGATGAAGAAGCACTGCCCGCGTTGCAACTCGCACACCGCGCACCGCGAGACCCGCTGATCCTGGCGAAGTCTCGTATATAGGCACGAATCATGAGGTCGTCCCCTGCAATGGGGGGCGGCCTCGTGTCGTTTCCCCGCCCTTGCGGCATCCCGAGATCATGTTCCTTCAGCAGGAGGTAGTGAGCCATGGCCCTCGACCAGACCTTCGTGGGGCGGACGTACCCGCCCACCGAGCCGTACGAGGTCGGCCGGGAGAAGATCCGCGAATTCGCGGTAGCGGTGGGTGACGAAAATCCCGCCTACACCGACCCCGAAGCCGCGAAGGCGTTCGGTCATCCGGATGTGATCGCCCCGCCGACTTTTGTGTTCGCCATCACTTTCAAGGCGGCGGGCCAGGTCATCCAGGACCCGCAGCTGGGTCTGGACTACAGCCGCGTCGTGCACGGCGACCAGAAGTTCGCGTACGTCCGCCCCGTGCGGGCGGGTGACCGGCTGTCCGTGACCTCCACGATCGAGGCCGTGAAGTCCATGGCGGGCAACGACATCATCGACATCCGCGGTGAAGTCCACGACGAGTCCGGCGAGCACGTGGTGACGGCGTGGACCAAGCTCGTGTCCCGCGCCCCCGAGGAGGCCTGAGATGACCGCGCAGATCCAGTACGCCGACGTCGAGGTCGGCACCGAGCTGCCGGCGGCGTCCTTCCCCGTGACGCGCGCCACGCTCGTCCAGTACGCCGGTGCCTCGGGTGACTTCAACCCGATCCACTGGAACGAGAAGTTCGCCAAGGGGGTCGGGCTGCCCGACGTGATCGCGCACGGCATGTTCACCATGGCCGAGGCGATCCGCGTGGTGACCGACTGGACGGGCGACCCGGCCGCGGTCGTCGAGTACGGGGTCCGCTTCACGAAGCCGGTGGTGGTCCCGAACGACGACCAGGGCGCGCTGATCGAGGTCACCGCGAAGGTCGCCGCGAAGCTGGACGACAACCGCGTCCGGGTCGACCTGACCGTGACGAGCGCGGGCCAGAAGGTGCTGGGCATGGCCCGCGCGGTGGTCCAGCTCACCTGACCCCTGGCCGGGGCGTTACGCGGCCCCCGTGCCCGTCGACTCCGGCCGCCCCGGCCCCCGAGCGGCCCGCGGTCCGGCACCCCTGGAGTGGGCTCGCGGAGGGGGTGCCCGGCCCCGATGCCCGTGGACGTTGCGGCCCATCGCCTGACGGCGGCCCGTGCCCGCCACGAGGGGGCCTGTCCGCCGTCCGGCACTCCGAGCGGGGGCTCGCGGACGGGCGTCGGCCCTGATTGGCCGTGGGCGTTGCGGCCCGGCGCCTGGCGGCGCCCCACAGCCCACCGACCCGTCTCTAGTGCTGTGACCGGAAAGGTTCACCGGGTCGCGGCCCCCGGCACGGCACCTCGCGGCGTTGTCGGACCGCGCAAGTACGTCCAGTACGAGTCG
>NZ_JBSFTP010000092.1:0-27112 GCF_053591315.1 Streptomyces sp. NPDC003042 | reverse complement strand
GCGGGTACTTCATCGGTGCAGCCATTACGCAAGGCTCCCTTCTCACGGCCCATCAGGCCATGAACGGCAACCTTCCGCATGTCGGGGGAACCTCATGTTGCGATCAGTGCAGGCGCCGGTCAGCCGGCTGCGTGCTGTTCGGCGCGGGCGCGCGTGGTGGCGAGGCGGTAGGAGTCACCTTCCGGGAGGTCAACTCCCGCATCGCTGCCGATCGGCTGGGACGACGCCAAGCGACGGCCGGCCGAGAAGGCGCGTGAGGACGCCGCCCGCGGCGGCCGCCGGGCCTGACCGGACGGCTGTTGCGCCCCGGCCGGACGGTCGCGGACGAAAGGCCGCCCGACGAAAGGCCGCCCGCCTTCGCGGTATTCCGCCGGATCCACGGCAGCCGCTGTGCCGGGCCTCGACAAGGCGCTCCTGACCCCGCGGACCTGCCTGCTCCTTGCGGCGCTGTACCTGATGGCGGCCCTCGTCACCCGCCGGGCCTCACGGCTTCCAGGAACTGCCCCGACCTGACCTCTCCGCCAAGGACCTCGGCTCCACGCCGGGGTCCTTGGCCGTTTGGGACGACCAGGAGGCCGGCCAGTGCGGCGTCCGCAGCGAGGGAGGCGCCGGCCAGTGGAGTCGTATCGACGTGCTCGATCAGCCTGAGCGCGGCGGCACCCTCGCCGTTGACGGGGCACTGCCGGATGCCGGTGCGAGCGTCGTCCACAGGCCCGTGCCCTCGCACTCCACGGCGATGTCGGCCCGCGTCGTCCCGCTGACCGGGATCCGGGGACGGTGGGAGGAGCGCGGCGAACCGGGTCCACCGGGCTGCTTCATCGATCACACGGCCGAGGCTGCCGCGGGCCCCGCGCCGGCTCCGCGCCGTCAGGCGAGGGTGGCCGCCAGGTAGCCGTGGAGCGCGCGCTTGAGTTCGCCGACGAGCGCCACCCGTTCGTCGCCGTCGGCCGCGACCACCAGGGGCACCATGGCCTGGAAGATCTGGACGGCCACCCGCGCCGTGCGCAGGCGGTCCTCGGCGGGCAGCTCGGGGGCCCGGGCGGCGATCATCGCCTCGACGCGGTTCAGCATCGCCGACTGGATGGGCCGGGCGGCGTCGGCGAGGCCGGCGGGCATGTCGGAACGGGCGAAGAGCGCCTTGAAGCCGGGGTTGGCGACGTTGAAGGCGACGATCGGGCCGACCATCCGGTCGAGGAGCGCGTCGAGGGGCGTGGCGGTGAAGTGGGCCTCGTCGAAGGCCTCCTGGTGCGCGGCCTGGAGCTGGGTGACGAACCGGTCGGCGAGGGCCTGGGCGATGGCCGCTTTGTTGGCGAAGAACTGGTAGAGCGAGCCCGGTGAGATGCCCGCCTCCGCCGCGATGGCGATCGTCGTGGCCTTCTCGTAGCCCGCGCGGGCGAAGACCACCGCCGAGGCGTCGAGGATCTCCGCCATCCGGCGTTCACCGCGCGCTTGTCGCCGCTTGGGCGTCGCCTGTGCTCCGTCGGCCGTGGCCGCGATCCGATCCGCCATCCGATCCTCCGTCAGATTCCTGCCGCCCGGCAGCACTTGAAAACACGAATGATCATTCGTATTCTTGCCACGCGGCACGTAACACGAATGATTATTCGTAAATGATACCGGAGGGGGAACCATGCTCGGCAGGTTCATCGTGCGCAGAGCCAGGTGGATCGTCGCGATCGGCTTCGCCGTCGCTCTGCTGGCCGGCGCCATCGGCGCCGGAACGCTCAACGCCCTGTCGCTCAACCGCTTCGAGGCCCCGGGATCGGAGTCCATGCGGGCACGCGATGCCCTCGCCCGGGACTACGGCACCGGCAGCCCGAACGTGGCCCTGCTGGTCACGGCCCGGCAGGGGACGGTGGACGACGCCGCGGCCGCCGAGGCCGGCCGTGCGCTCACCCGGGAGCTGGCCGCCCACGCGGGAGTCGGCCGGGCCTGGTCGTACTGGAGCAACGGCAGCCGGGACACCCTGCGCAGCCGGGACGGCCGCCAGGCGCTGGTGCTGGCCTGGGTGCCCGGCGACGCCAACCGGGTGCGCCGCGAGGTGCTGCCGGAACTGGCACCACGCTTCCACCGCACCACCGAGGCCGTCACGGTCGAGGTCGGCGGGGGCGACGAGGTCTTCCGGCAGACGATGGAGCGGGCGCGGCAGGACTTCCTGCGGGCGGAGATCGTCATCATCCCCCTCGCGTCGCTGCTGCTCTGGTGGGTCTACCGGCGGATCTCGGCGGCGCTGGTGACGGTCGGCATCGGGCTGTTCGCCGTGCTCGGCTCGCTCGCTCTGCTGCGCGGGGTGGTCGCGTTCACCCCCGTGTCCACCTTCGCCTCCAACATCGCGCTGGTGATGGGCATCGGACTGGGCGTCGACTACGGCCTGTTCGTCGTCTTCCGCTACCGCGAGGAGCTGCGGCGCGGGGACGGTGTGCCGCGGGCGGTCGCCCGTACCGTGCGCGGCGCGGGCCGGACCGTGCTGTTCAGCGGCGCAACGGTCGCCGCCTCGCTCTCGGTGCTGCTGGTCTTCCCCTTCCCCTTCCTGAGTTCCTTCGCCTACGCGGGGGTCGCCGTGGTGGTGGCCGCCGTGGCCGGTGCGACCGTGCTGCTGCCCGCCGCACTGGCACTGCTCGGACACCGGGTGGAACGGCGCGGGCCGGTGCCCGCCGAGACCGGGGGCTTCTGGTTCGCCGCCGCGACCCGGGTGATGCGCCGGCCGGTGGCCTTCGGCGGCGCCGCGCTGGCCGTGCTGCTGCTGCTCGGCGCGCCCTTCCTGGGCATACGGTTCGGGCTGCCGGACGACCGCGTGCTGCCCAGCTCGGCGCCGGCCCGGCAGATGTACGACCAGATCCGCGCCGGATTCGCCGTCGAGGAGGCGGACGCCGTGCAGGTGATCGCCGCCGCCCCGGCCTCCGGCGACGCGGTGGGCCCGTACGCCGCCGCGCTCTCCCGGATTGCGGGCGTGGCCCGGGTGGATTCGGCGGCCGGCTCCTACCGGGGCGGGCAGCCGGCGGGTCCCGGGCCGGCCGAGGGGTTCGCCTCCGGCGCGGGGCAGCGGCTCGCGGTCCTGCCCACCTCGGAGCGGCTGGAGTCCGACGCCACCGGCCTGGTCCGCGAGATCCGGGCGGTGCCCGCACCGTTCGCGGTGGAGGTCGGCGGATATCCGGCGGAACTCACCGACTACCGCGACGGGGTGACGGAGCGGCTGCCACTGGTCGGCGCGCTGATCCTGGTGGTGACCTTCGCCGTGCTGTTCCTGCTGACCGGCAGTGTCATCGCGCCGCTCAAGGCGACCCTGCTCAACGTGCTGAGCCTGTCGGTGATGTTCGGGGTACTGGTGCTGGTCTTCCAGGAAGGCCACCTCTCCGGCCTGCTCGGCTTCACCCCCACCGGGGCGATCGAACCGAGCGTTCCCCTCCTGATGTTCTGCATCGCCTACGGACTCTCCATGGACTACGAGGTCTTCCTGCTGTCCCGGATCAAGGAGGAATACGACCGCACCGGCGACGCTCTGGGCTCGGTACCCCTCGGAATCGCCCGCAGCGCACCACTGGTGAGCGCGGCGGCGGTCATCCTGGCGGTCTCCTTCGCCGTGTACGCGACCGGCGAGGTGGTCTTCCTCAAGCAGCTGGGCGTCGGAATGGCCGTGGCCGTGCTGGTGGACGCGACGCTGATCAGGGGTGTGCTCCTACCGGCGCTGATGCGGCTGGCCGGCCCCCTGAACTGGTGGGCCCCGGCTCCCCTGCGCCGGCTGCACCGCCGCATGGGACCGGCCGGGACCCCGCCGGTGGCGGACGAGGCACCGTTGACCGCGGGCGCGGAGCGGTTGCCCGCCTGAACGAGGACCGGCAGGGGGTGACGAGCTACTGCGGCGTGAGGATCCCGGTCGCATCCATCAGCAGGACGACGACCGGTGTCGCGACGATGAAGGCGGCACCGCCGCGGGCCACGGCGTCCGCGTACGAGGTGCCTGCGAGCCGCGCCAGGATGCTTGCGGCGAGCCCGGCCACAAGGCCGATCAAGAGGGCGATGGATATCAGCAGGGCTCGCGTGAGAGGGGAAGGCATCACGGACTCCCGGGGGTAGGTCGTGCGCTTCTGGGCCCGGCGGCCGGGTCTGGTGACCGCCGGCGCGATCGACGCTACGGAGGTGGCTCTGAGTGCCCAAGTCGCCTGATGCTCCATCATCTATGCATCCATGGCGCGTAGATGATGGGTCGGCGGGGGGTAGCTGACGAGACTATGCCGCCGTCGCCGGGCGGGTGTCACAGTGAGGCATGACCTTACAGACCGCGTCTGCGGGAACCGCTCTGAAATGGACTCAGCGCATGATCATTCGCGCATTGGCGTGGCTCAGGGGCGTCCAGTTCGCCCTGTGGATCTGGGTCCCCCTCACTGGTGGCGGCCCCGACCGGTTCGCTCCGCAGGTGCTTGTGGGCTACGTTCTCGCCGCGCTCTTCTCCGCGGCGATGTTCACCGTCGCAGTCAGGCGTGGCACCTTGTCGCCGCGTTGGGTGAGCGCCGACGTGGCTCTCGCTGTGGCCTACGCCATCGTGGTGAGCCGTTCGTACCCGCCTGCGGACGCCGCGTCGATCACGAACTGGGTGATTCCTCCCCTGTGCGGCGTCACGGTGACGGCGGCGATCTACGGCGGTCGCTACAGGGCGTGCGCGGTGGTCGTGGTGGTGGGCGCGTGGGTGCTGGGCGCGTGGCCCGCGCTCGGCACGGAGAACTCCGCGGAGTTGCTGTCCAACAGCGTGATGATGACCCTGTTCGCCGGCGTGGCGGGGATCACCGGCAAGCTCCTTTTCGACGCCGCGGGAGCGGCTGATCGCGCCACCGACGAGGCCGTGGTGGAGCGGGGCAAGGCCGTAAAGGCGTCGGAGCGGGAGCGCCACATCCGTCACCTGCACAACACGGTGCTCCAGACACTGGAAGGCATAGCCCAGGGGATACGCGGCACTGACCTCGATGACGTCCGGCGCGTCTGCCGGATCGAGGCCGAGAAGCAGCGGACCACCGCGTTGGTCGCCCGCCCTGACGGGGTGGTCGCACCCGTCATCCAGGCGCTGGCGGAGATGGTCCGGGACCACCCTGCGCAGAAGGAGCTTCGGCAGGTGATCACCAAGTTCGACAGCCGGCTTCCGGACCTGCCTGCCGAGGTGGTCGACGTGCTCACCGACGCCACCCGCGAGTCACTGAACAACGTGATCAAGTACGCGCACACGGACGAGGTGAGGGTGACAGCGGCCGTCCTGGAGCCCAACGGCGTCAAGGTGACCATCGTCGACCACGGTGTGGGATTCGACGCCGAATCCGTGGTCCTGGGCTTCGGTACACGCAGGTCGATCCTCGAACCGGTCGCCGCCATAGGGGGCAAAGCCATCATCGACAGCATGCCCGGAGAGGGAACCATAGTGGAGGTGTCATGGACTCAGTGATCGAGATCGCCGGCATCGACGACGCTCTGATGGACCTGCAGAGCAAGGCCGCATGGCTGAAGGCAGAAAGCGAAATCCGCATGGTCGCGACAGCCGCCTCGGTGGAGGAGTTCCTGCGCGGAACCCCCCGTCCGAAGGTCGTCACCCTCGATCTGCACCTGAACAACGGCACCTTGCCCGCGGACAACGTAACCGCGCTGATCAACGCGGGTCACAAGGTCATAGTCGTGACGGTCCTTCCAGAATACGACTGGGTCCAAGAGACGACCGAAGCCGGCGCATCCGCCTATCTCCACAAAAGCAACCGCCTGGAAACCCTGGTCACCGTCATCCGCGACGTGCACGCCGGCAAGGTACCCACCACCGCCGATCACGCCTACCACCTGGCCCACGACACGCGGCCCAACCGACCGCACCTGAGTCCCCGGAAGCTGGAGATCCTGGAGATGGTCAGCACCGGCATGACCCACGCGGCCATCGCGCGCCGCCTCGGTTGCGCGCCCAGCACGGTGGCCACCCACCTGGCGAGCGTGCGCGAGACCTACAACAAGGCCGAGCGGCCGATCACCAAGCCCACCGACTACCGGGACCGCCTGCGAGAACGGCAGCTGGATCACGACCGCCTCGACCCGACAGACTAGGAACACGAGCGGAGCTGCCGTGATGCGGTATCGCCCGGCGGCAGGTGTACGACCTTGCCGGCCGAGGTCCCGGACCCACCTGGCCGCTGAGTCCGCCGCCCCTTCAAAATTCGTGTTCAACCTTTTCCGTGCGGCAGCACTCAGGACAGGGGTGAGAGACACGATGTGAAGGGGAGGGCGGATGCCGCCAGGCACCGAGCACGACTTCGAGGCCTTTGCCCGGGCCAGTCAGCGCAAGCTGTACCGGACGGCGTACCTGCTGTGCGGGGACGCCGACGCCGCACGCGATCTGACGCAGACGACGCTCGCGAAGCTGTTTCAGCACTGGCGGCGGGTGTCCGCCGCCGACCATCCCGAGGCGTACGCCAGGACCGTACTGACGCGCACCTTCCTCGCCGAGCGGCGACGGCGGCTGCGGGACCTCCTGGCCCACCGGCACGCCGATCCGGCGCCCCTGCCCGAACACGCCGAACTGCGCGTCACCCTGCTCGCCGCACTGGCCCAACTGCCGCCGCGGGCCAGGGCCATGGTCGTCCTGCGCTACTGGGAGGACCTCAGCGTCGAGACGGTCGCCGCACTGCTGCGCTGCAGCGAGGGAACGGTCAAGAGCCAGTGCTCGCGCACCTTGGCGAGGCTGCGCACGCAGCTCGGCGAGGCCCACCTCTACGCCACCGAGAACTGAGGAGATGTCATGGGAACCAACGAAGACCTCACGAACCTCACGAACCTCACCGACGACCGGGCCGTGCTGCTGGTCCGGGACGCGATGGACCGCGCGACCGCGGATCTTCCGGTGCTGGTGGATCTGACGGGCCCGGCCCGCGCCCAGGGCCTGCGCCGCAAGGCGCGCGTCCGGGCGGCGATCGGCGGCGGGGTCCTGGCCGTCGCCGGGCTCGCCATGGCCGGGGCCGTCGGTCTGCCGGGCGGCGACAACCAGGGCACGGGCGGGGCCGCCGGGGTGGTCGGGGTGGCCGCAGCGCCGCCGGAGGCCGCGCCGCAGCCGCCGGTCCACATCGAACCGACCCCGGGCGAATCCTCGATGGCCGATCTGCCGCCCGCCGAGCGGGCCCGGCAGGAGAACTTCCAGAACCAGGCCGTCGGCGTGCTCCAGGGTCTGCTGCCCGAGACGGTCGGCACCCTGCAGCGGACCGACCTCAACGTGCGGCAGTACCGGGCCACCAAGGACGGCAAGACGTTCGTCGTCATCTTCTCGGTACGGCCCTCGGAGCAGGGCCCCAAGCCCTGCCTCGAGATCAAGGGCCAGACCTGCAAGAAGGCCACCCTGCCCGGTGGCCTCGAGGTCAATGCGTCCACCATGCCGATGGGCGACACCATCACCGAGTCCCGGCTCTCCTTCCACTACGGCAACAGCGACGTCCTGCTGTACGTCGGCGCGCACGAAGCCTCGAACACCTCGGCGCCCGTCACCAACGACCAGCTGCTCACCCTCGCCAAGGCCCCCGCCTTCCTGGACCTGGTCAAGACGGCGGACAGCCAGCCGATGGAACAGCGCCAGACGACGATCAACGGCGGCTGAGCGTCGGTTACGGCCATCGTGACGAGCCGGCGCTCGGCCCTGTTGCCGTCAATCCGGCTACCGCCTCCCTGACGCTCCCGCTCGACAGCATGACGGACTCGGCCGAGGAGCGGCGCCTGTCGGACGTCGCCCAGAACCGGCTGGTGACGCAGTGCACGGCCCGGTACGGCGTGACGTACGCAAGGCGGGACCCGGCTCCGGTGACAGGCACCGAGGACCGGTACCAGTATCTCTTCGACTCTCGGATGAGCCGGGTGTTCCGGGAGTGGTCGCAGTGCACGGCACGGTCCGGCTACCCGGGCATCGCACATCCGTACCTGGTACTGGACAAGCTCGGGCTGCGGGCCGAACCGGGCGGGGCCGAGGCGATCGCCGCCGCCGTACAGGGCGTCGCCCGCAAGCGGGAGGTGAACCTCGTGGGCTCGGGGCCGCGGTCGAGACGGCCTGTCAGAACCAGGTCCTCACCGAGGTCGCCGAGCAGGCCGCGCTCTACAGCACGCAGCGTGCGGCGCGGCTCGCGATCGCCGCGGGCCTCGTCTGACATCGCTCGAACGTGCGCGGCGCCGCCGCCTGTACGCCACGATCGACCCCTCCGGAGTGGTCGTGCGCGCACTGGGTCAGGCGAGCGAGTGACACGGTCGCCTGCTCGGAGTCCTACCGTCCGAGGACGGGCAGCTGCGGCCGGGTGAGGGTGCCGGTGATGCCGCCGGGGTCGCCAGAAGGCACGTGAGCCACGAACCGCCGCGCCGCGACCGCCACCGGGCCCGGCGATGACGGCCGTGGCAGCCCGTCAGGCGCGGCCCGGTGCCGGCTCCGGCTCCGGCTCCGGCTCCGGCTCGCAGAGATGTGCTGCCGCGCGGCGCAGGAGCAGCAGCGGGGTCGCCAGCAGGAGCACGCCGGCCAGGCCGATGGCCGTACGCGGGCCGAGCAGGCTGCCCAGCACGCCCCAGACGGCCGTCAGGAGTGCGGTCGAGGCCTTGGTCGTCACCGCCCAGGCGGACAGCGTGCGGGCGACCCGGTCGGTCGCGGTGCGCTGGAGGCGGTAGGTGGCGTAGACGGGGTTGAAGACCCCGCAGCAGAAGATGAGCCCGAACTCGACGCCCATCACGAGCAGCAGCCCGCCGGTCCCCGGGCCCGGGAAGGCCAGGCCGACGGGCCAGATCGCGCGCAGCGTCCCGGCCACGACCAGGACCCGGCGCTGCCCGAACCGGGTGACGAGCGGTCGTGCCAGCCGCGATCCGAGCAGCCCGCCGATCGAGGGCGCGGCGAAGGCGAGGCCGTATTGCCACGGTGCCAACCCGAGTGGGCCGAGCATCAGGACGGCCAGGAGCGGCTGGGTGGCCATGACCAGGCCGTTGAACAATGCGGTGTTGAAGAACAACGGACGCAGCGTCGCGTCGGCGAGGATGTACCGCCAACCGTCGAGCAGGTCCCCGGCCCTCATGCGCGCGGCCTCCCGGCGCTCGGGCGGCGGCTCGTGGCCGCCCATCGCGCGGATGCCCAGGGCCGAGAGCAGGTAGCTGACCGCGTCGGCCACCAGCGTCGCCACCGGACCGAGGAGCCCGATCGCCGCGCCGCCCAGCGGCGGTCCGATGATCGTGGTCGTCCAGGTCGTGGACTCGAACCGGGCGTTGGCGACGAGCAGGTCCTCGGCCGGCAGCAGCGTCTTCAGGTACGCGCCTGAGGCGGTGCGGAAGGTGATGTCGGCCGCCGCGACGACGACCGAGACCAGCAGGAGCTGAAGGAAGGTGAGCACGCCGAGCGCGAACGCGGCGGGGATCGTCAGCAGCGCCGCGAACCGCACCAGGTCCATCGTGATCAGCACCGGCCGCTTGCGGCGGAACTCCACCCACGGGCCGAGCGGCACCGCGACGGCCGCGCCCACCGCGGCCCCCACGGAGGCGAGCGCGGCGACCTCGGCCGGTCCGGCGTGCAGCACCTGGATGGCGATCAGCGAGAACGCGCCGAAGGCGAGCCACGTCCCGAGCGCGCTCGTTCCGTACGCTCCCCAGAGCCACCCGAACTGCCGCCCCGGCCGATGTCCGTGCAGGTGTCGCAGCCGGTGCCCGCTCCTCATGCCTGACACCCCTCGCCGCTCCCCCGCACAACCGATCCGCGATCGGCACCATCAAAGCGAGCGCCTTACCCCGGTGGGTCAAACAACCGCAGGGGCGCCCGGCCACAACCAACCATTGTGCCCAGGACCCGGCGGGTGGACGACCTCGGCAGCCACGCGCCCGACCCGCCGGCCTGGTCCCGCCGTCCTCGATGCGGCGGGCTGCGCCGCCGGGTCGGCTGTCGGCGGGGCCGGGCGGCGGTGATCGCTCCGAAGACGGTGGTCAGACCGGGGCGTTCCAGGCTGTCGTCAGACCGTCCAGCCACGCCGGCGGCAGCTCCGCGGCGTCCCACTCCTCCCGCAGCTCCTGCGGCGCGGCGGCGAGCCGTTCCAGCACGGCGATGCTCGTGGCGGAGTGGAGGAGCGAATAGCGGCCGTGCACCGTGGTGGCGCTGCCCGGTCCGTACGCCGCGAACAGCCGCTCCAGCCGGGCCCGGTGGGCCGTGGCGAACTCCGTCAGCCGCCCGGTGTACCCGGCCCGCTGCCGGGGGCTCATCGTGCCGAGGACGGCGGCGAGCACCTCCTCGGTCACCTCCGGATCCAGCTTCGAGGCCTCCGTGAAGGAGAGGTACAGAGGTGTGACGGCCACCCGCGCCCGCTCCACCTCCATACGCCCGGCCCGAGGGCGCTCCTCGGCCGGGCCCGGCTGCCCGTCCGCCCCCACAACCCGTAGCAGGCTCCGCTCGACGACGGCCCCGAGCTCCTCCAGGAGGTCCCCGGCGCCGTCGAGCCAGCCCGACTCGTACGCCTCGCCCTTGTCCCCCGGAGCGCTCCGGCCGGCGCCGCTCAGCTCCTCGTGCGCGAGAGCCAGTACACCCGCCTCCAGGAGACCGATCAGTTGCCGCGCGTCACCGGAAGGGACCCCCGCCCGCGCGAGGAGCTGCAGCAGCGTCGTCCTCGCATTGTCGACACTGACCTCGTCCGGCCACTGCCGTCCCTCGTCGGCCGCGCTCATCAGCTCCTCCTCATCGCTCGGGTGGTGCGGTGTGTGCGACGAATCGCTTCCTTCGACGGTCCAACGACCGACAGCCCGGCTGTGCTCCCCCGCGGTGCAGCCCAGGCGGTCGGGACCTGATCTCCGCCAGCGGCCCACTCGCGCGCCGGCCACCCCCGTTCGGGCTCTGCGTGCGTGGGCGAGCGGTGCCGTGATCAGAGCTGCTCTTCGTGCAGGTCCCCTTCGTACAGGTCCACTTCGCCCAGGTCCACTTCGCGCAGGTCCACTTCGCGCAGCGCCGAGGTGTGCCTGTATCGCGTGACAACCTCGCGGTGTCTCATGAGACACGGGGGGCCGCCGGGGCTGCGGCCCGGTCCGGAGCAGCGGGTGCGGATGATCCCGACGCAGCCGAATATCGCGTGCGCTGTCGTCGGTGGACGTAGCAGACTCCCCTGCATGGTCGACATGCACATGTTCCGGGACGAGGTCACAGGCTGGGCGAGCGGTGGCTCCGGCGGGTCGGCGAGGGAACTGGCGGAGCTCCTGGGGGTGCACACGGCGGTCCTGCTGGAAGGGCTGAGCGACCTCGCGGCCGTCGAGGCGCTGGCCGCCGGGCGGGGCCGTGACCTGGCGGCCGAGGGGGTGTGCGTGGTGCCGATGGGCGGGGCGATGAGCATCGGCCGCTACGCGGGGCTCCTCGGGCCGTCCGGTCTCGGCCTGCGCCTGATCGGTCTGTGCGACGAGCGCGAGAAGCCCTTCTTCGACCGGAGCCTCAACCCGGCCTGGGCGCCGCGCCCCAGCGTCTTCGTCTGCACGGCGGACCTGGAGGACGAGCTCATCCGTGCGCTGGGCCCGGCAAGGGTCGAGCAGATCATCCAGGCCGAGGACGAGCAGCGCGCCTGGCAGACCTTCGTACAGCAGCCCGCCCAGCACGGCCGGCCCCGGCACCGGCAACTGCGGCGCTTCATCGGCACGAAGAAGGGCCGCAAGATCCGCTATGGCCGCCTCCTGGTCGAAGCCCTCTCCCCCGACCAGGTGCCCGCCCCGCTGGACGATCTCCTCGCCGGCCTGTGACGGTCTTGTCCCCGCGGGCAGGCACGCCGGGGCTGAGCGGCTGGGCCGGCGGCGGTATCGGTGGTCAGAGCTGGGGGACGTACGGGGCGAGGCCGACGATGAGGATGCAGCGTTCACCTGGGCCGGGTTTGTCACCCGGATGGACCGGGCCGACGTAGTGGCTGACTCTGTGGTCGTGCACGGCGTAGCCGTCCAGGGGTTGTGTGAGGGTGAAGCGGGCGTGGATGTCCTCGGTCGGCAGGTCCTCGGGCTGGAGGCCCGCGCTGTCCGGTGCGGCGATGACGTTCTGCCCGCCGGTGATGTTGGTGCAGCCGATCAGGTGGGCGAAGGTGAACGTGCTTGCCGAGCCTCCGTCCTGGTGGAGGCAGTTCGGGGAGGAGACGGCGACCTGGCCGGGATGGTCGACGCCGAGTTTGATCAGATGGACACCAGCCCACAGCGGCCGCCTTCCCAGATCCTTCAGCCACAGGGTCTGCTCGATGTCCCAGCGCAGGAGTCGCAGCAGCAGAGGATTGTCGCGCAGCCGCTCGGGGATGTCGGGCAGAGCTCGCCGCATCCGCGGGTACTCGGGGTTGTGCTCGTCCTGGTAGTACTCCGTGACCGTACCGTGCACCGGGTCGGGGGCTCCGGGAATCCAGGACAGCTCGTCCTTCCACGGCAGGTACACGGCATGGGAGTACCGGCGGAACCGGTTCGTTCCGGGAGCGTGCGGGTCAGGCGGAAGATCCGCGAAGGCGTCCCGGATCTTCGCCAGGTCCCCCGCGGCGGAGCCGGCCGGGTCGATGCCGAGCTGCTCCGGGCGGTAGCGGGCGAACCCGCGCTCGCGCAGGCCGTTCATACCGTCGTCGGCCGGCCCTCTCGTCTCGGAGAGCGGCCTCCGGTCGGGCTGAGCCTTTTCCACGTGGTCCTCCAGCAGGTCGGTTCCGGTTGCTCTTCAGCACTGCGACGTCGGCTCCTGTCGGCGCTGCTCGTCCGGCAGCCGTCGTACCTCGACCGTACGGGCCGCCCACCTGGCCGGCCCGCAGACCCACTCGGGCAGCGGCTCGTGGGACCCCCGGCGCCGACACGGCCGCGATCGGAGCGCTGTGGATGGCCGTTGGACGGCAGCAAGGCAGCTCGTCCGCACGCCTACTAGGCCTCGGGCGGGACCTCTGCCAGGCCCGTGACGTGCTGTACGTGCGACAGGCTCGGGGTGGCGAGCACGTCGTGCAGCTGCTGGAAGATCTGACGGGCGGCGACCGCGTTCCAGTTCGCGGGAAGCAGTTCGCTGGGCAGGCCGGGGTCGAGGTAGGGCAGTCGGCGCCATTGGGTGAGCATCGGGACGTAGTGGCGGAAGGCCTCGTCGCCGTCGATGTCGCGCTGCCCCGCGACTGCGGCGGCGACGGGGTCGTACGCCTGGGTGAACGTGGCGTACTGCGCCTGGATCGCCGGGAAGTCCCACCACGAGCTGACCGTCTCCGGTAGATCGCTGAAAGCCGCGTAGTCCGCGGCGAACAGGTGGACGTAGTCGCTGAGCCCGCGCCGGATGAGCATGTCGCGGGCGTCGTCGAGGAGCCGGCCGGGGGCCAGCCACACGCCCGGAGCGATGTTCCCGAATCCCAGCCAGGTCAGCCGGGTGCGCAGCTGGTAGCGGTACGACCGCTCGGACTCCGGTACGGAGAAGACGGCCATCGCCCAGCCGTCGCTCAGCTTCGCCGGTTCCAGGCTGCCGAAGATGCGCCGGTCACCCTCGTCGAAGACGGGCGGCGCCGCGCAGGCACGCGACCATCCCGGCCGGATCGACGCACCCCGCCCGTCCGGCGAACTGCCGCGCCTGCGCTTCGGCCCGCGCGCTGTCGGGCGTACGCAGCAAGGTGCACGGCCCGCTCTGCAGCACGGCCCGGTGGAAGAGCCCGGCGGCCGAAGGCGCGGCCAGCAGCGCGCAGACCGAACCACTGCCCGCCGACTGCCCGGATCCCCGCCGAACGCGCCGATGTTCTCCCTCGTCCAGCGGAGCGCCTCGATCTGGTCCATCAGCCCGAAGGAGCCGGAGCGCCGGTCGTTCTCCCCGCCCAGGTCGGGCAGGGCCAGATAACCGAGCTGCCCCAGCCGGTAGTTGATGCTCACCACGACACTCCGAGTGAGGTCGGCCATGGTGGGCCCGCCGAACTGCGTGCCCGTCCCCTGGCTGTACGCGCCCCCGTGCATCCAGAGGATCACGGGGAGCCGGGCCCCGGGGCGGACGGTCCGGGGTCGGTACACGTCCAGGTACAGGCAGTCCTCGCTGACCGCCGACGGATCCCGCAGCCCGAAGGGCGAGAACTGCAGACATGCGGGAGCCTGCCGGGTGGCCTCCCGCACCCCGTTCCACCGGGGCGGCGGGAGCGGAACCCGCAGCCGGGCCTCCCCGACCGGGGGCGCGGCGTAGGGAACACCGAGGAATTCCCGCGCCCCGTCGTGGGCCTGTCCGCGCAGGCTGCCCTGCGCGACGGTGACCACGGGGCGCGGTGATCCGCCGGGCAGCGACGACGCAGCCGCCGCCGTCGAAAGCGCCGAGGCGAGCAGAGCCGCCAGGGCAAGGGTCGTACCGAGCGGGGTTCGTGCCGAAGCGGGCCGCTTCCGAGGTCTCTTCACACGCCTCCTGGAGTCATGGCCGACCGGGGGCCGAAGCGACACACCGCTCCGACCCCCGGCTGTCCGGTGGATTACGGTCGCAGTCCGAGGAGCAGGGCGGAGGTCGCGGCGTGGTCGGCCGGGCCGGTGTTCCAATCGGCGTTCATCGGGCTGACGGCGATCCGGCCGGCGCTCACGGCCTCGATGTCGCCGCCCTTGGCCGGGGGCCGCAGGGCCACCTTCACGGACACCTTCCAGGTGCCGTCGCCGGAGTCGGTGAAGTCCGGTTCGAGGAGGGTCTGGGGATCCTGGAAGGTCGTGGCCACACCGGCGGCCGTGCCCTTGCCGTCCGCCCCGACGACCGGGTGGTTGACGTTCAGACCGACGCCCTTGGGGAGCAGCGGCCCGGAGCGGGCCCGCGCCCGCAGCCGGTCGATGAGCTTGACGGCGAAGTCGACCGTGGGCCCCATCGCGTTGACGGTGGTGACCGGGTCGGGCGCGGCCACGCCGCCGGTGCTGAGCGCGATGGCGGGCACGCCGGACTCCAGCGCGGTGACGGCGCCGCCGACCGTACCGGAGTGGGTGGCGAGCCCGGCGACGTTCGGGCCGAAGTTGGTGCCGGAGACCACCAGGTCGGGGGCCTTGCCCTCGAAGACCTCGGAGAGGCCGAAGGCGACGGAGTCGCCCGGGGTGCCGTCGACGGCCCACACCTTCGGTTCCAGGTGCTTCACCGCGATCGTGGGGGCGTTCATCATCTTCGTACCGGTGCCGCTCTGGTTGGTGAGCGGGGCGACGATCGTGACGTCGTGTCCGGCGGCGGTCAGACGCTCGAACGCCTTGCGGATACCGGGCGCGTCGTAGCCGTCGTCGTTGGTGAGCAGGATCCGCAGCGGGCCGGCGGGCGCGGGTACGGGCGCGGGCGCGGGCACGGCCGTCGGCGCTGACACGGTCGTCGGTGAGGCGAGCGCCGGTGTCGTGCCGGCCAGGGCCGGCGTGCACAGCATCAGGGCGGCCAGCGGCAGAACTCGCTTGCGTCTCACAGAGTGCTCCTTCGAAAGGGGAGGGCGAGGAGGGTGAGGGGGTGAGGGGTGGTGACCGGCGGGCGCGCGACCCTCGGCGTACGCCCGCCGGAGCTCAGCGCACGCTGCGGATCGGAAGGATGGCGAGCGCGCCGATGATGGAGAGGGCCCCGCCGACGAGGAAGAGCGGGGTGTAGCCGCCCAGGGCGGTGACGACGGCCGAGGCCACGAACGGAGCGACGATCTGCGGTCCGGCGTTCGCGATGTTGAGGACGCCCATGTCGCGGGCGGCGTCCTCGGCCCGGGGCAGGACCAGGGTGACGAGCGCGGTGTCGACGGCCATGAAGCAGCCGAAGGCCAGCCCGTTGAGCGCACTGAAGACGATCATGCCGGTCCAGGTCGGGCTGATCACGGGAACCGCCATGACGAGCCCGGCGAGGGCGGCGGAGGCGCCGACGAACACCTTGCGGCGGTTCCACCGGTCGGACAGCAGACCGCCCAGCACGGTGGAGACGGCCATCGCGACCATCGACACCGGGGTGAGGACGGCCATCGCGGCGGGAGGGGTCAGCCCGGCGGGCAGCGCGATGTGGTCGTCGAGGATGTACAGCTGGTAGCCGACGACGGAGAAGTAGCCGAGGACCATCAGCGCCCGGCCTATGAAGGCCCACCGGAAGTCGTGGTTGGCCAACGCGGACAGGAAGGCCGCCAGTTGGGCGCCCTTGGGTCGAGCGGGGGCGGTCGCCGCGTCCGTGGCGTCCGAGGCGTCAGCCGCGGTGTCGGACGCGTCAGCCGCGGTGTCCGTGCGCGGGAGGTCCCGGCAGAAGCTGGTGAGCAGGAGCGCGGCCCCGGCGACGATCGCGCCGAAGATGAGATAGCCGGTGCGCAGATGTTCCGCGGTCTGGGAGGCGACGAGTACGCCGACCGTACCGCCGATCGGCAGACCCAGGCCGACCAGCGCCGACGCGGTGCCCCGGCGGACGGCGGGGATCCGGTCCGGCACGATCGCGGTGACCGCCGCCTGGTAGACGTTCATGGTCGCCTGGATGAGGCACCAGCCGATGCCGACCAGCAGCGCGGTGCTCACGCTGCCGAGGAAGGCCAGGCCGGCGAGTGAGGCGAGACCGCCACCGAGGATCCAGGGGCTGCGGCGCCCGCTGCGGTCGGACAGGGCGCCGGCGATCGGGTTGAAGGCGGTCGCGAAGATCGCGCTGATCCCGCCGATCAGGCCGAGGACGGCGACCTTGTTCGCGGGATCGATCTCGGCTATCTGGGTGGGCAGTAGGACGGAGCCGACACCCATGTAGACGGCCATCATCGCGGAGTTGGCGACCAGCAGCAGGAGCATCAGCCCGCGCTGGCGTGGAGGTTCCGCGGTCGTGGGAGTGGGCGGGTCGACGATTTCGTGCGTGGCCATGACGACTCCTCGGGGACGGAGCGGGGAGGTGGCGGGCGGGGGGCCGAGCGGGGGAGGAAGGACACCGCGTGAGCCGTTGCGGGGCGGCGACGTCGCCGGGCGTGGGCGGCTGAACGCGGACCACCTCGTGGGCTTGTTACACGTGTCACCTTCGGCGCTGGACACTGTGTAGCACCCCGCCCGCGGGTCCCGCTAGAGCTCGAAGGCGGTCGATACGCAGATCGTGACCGTCCAGGGCCCGGAGCGCGATGACGTGTAACCACTTCCTCACGGCCACTGAACAGGGGGTTTGTGTCGGAAAACCCTCTTGCCCATGTCGCGGCGATCAGCGCAAGGCAACGCGCCGTGCCACACCGCACCGAACCCCTCCAGGTCCGCCCCGGAGCCGGTCCGGACCTGCGGCTCGACGGTCGTCCGGCACGGGCGGTGGACCGGTCGTCCACGTGGTGTTTCCCGCCGCGCATACGTCACCGCTGGTGGCCCGACGGCGGCGCGTACGTCCTCGCCACGACGGGCAGCCGAACCGGACGGCCCGTGGGCGGAGAGTGACGCGCGCCGGAGAGGCGGCGACGGAGGACGAGGCGTCGACTCCGCCGCATCGATCTAACTCGTGTAACTTAAGGGAACCGAAGCGAGACGAGCCAGAGGAGTGTCGGAGGGACGTCATGGCCAAAGACACGCACGCCCCCGCGTCCATCACCAGCGCGGATGTCGCCCGCCTCGCGGGCGTGTCGCGCGCGACGGTCTCCTTCGTCCTCAACGACACCGAGGGCCACCGCGTCAGCGAAAGCACTCGCGCCCGCGTGCTGGAGGCGGCCGAGCGGCTGGGATACGTACCGCACGCGGCGGCCCGGTCCCTGCGAGCCGGCCGCAGCAACCTCGTCCTGATGCCCGCGTCGGTCTCCGCGATAGGCCGCCTCGTCAGCGACTGGGTCGACGACCTGCACAGCGAACTCGACCGCCACGGCTACACGGCCGTACTGCACGCGGGACGCTTCACCGACCCCCTCGACGCCGCCCGGGCCTGGGCCGAACTGCGCCCGGCGGCCGTCGTCGCCCTGGACGGCGACCGCTTCACCACCCAGGCGGCCGACCTGCTGCGCCGCGCCGGGGTCCGCGGACTCCTGGCCTTCGCCGCCCACCCCGTCACGGGCGTCCACACCATCGGCTTCGACCACGCCGACATCGGCGCCACCGCCGCCGAGCACCTCATCGCCCGTGGCCGGACGAGGATCGGCGTGGTCATGCCCCAGGAGCGCGGCCTCGCCACCCTCGCCGAGCCACGCCTCGCGGGCGCCCAGTCGGTCGCCGCCCGGCACATGGCGACCGTCACGCCGGTGGAGCTGTCCTACACGCGGGAGTCCGCGAGCGCCCTCGCCCGGCGGTGGCCCAGCCTCGGCCTGGACGCGGTATTCGCCTACAACGACGAGTACGCCGCGCTGCTCCTGCACGCGCTGCAGGCCGAGGGCATCGTCGTACCGGACGACGTCGCCCTCGTCGGCTCCGACGACCTCGTCCTCTCCGCGCTCCAACGGCCCCCGCTCACCACGGTCCGTCTCGACCTGCCGCCGGCGGCACGGATCGCGGACGCCGTGCACGAGCTGATCGCCACCGGAACGGCGTCGCCGGTGCCGGATGTGGCGGCCGTCCTCGTGCACCGCCAGACCACCTGAGGGAGCCGGGGAGACTCCCCCGGCCTCCTCGTCCGCCGTCGCTCACACCCCCGAGGGCGGGTACTCCCCCGGTGTGCGTACGGAGCCCTGCGCGTCCGCGGCCGCCCCCCGGCGGTCGTGGACGCGTACGCGTACCGGACAACCGCCGGGCGCAACGGCCGCCACCCCAGGAGCCCGGCTCCCGCGCCGACGGCGCCCCGGACACCGTGGCGCTGAGCCGGTGCGCGCCCTGCCCGACCAGCTCGTTGCCGACGGGGCAGAGACGGAGCAGGCGGCCGGCCGACACGCATCGCCTGCGCGGGCCGCCCCTCCACGTGACCGCCTCTCGCACCAACGCGGTGGACACGGCCATGTGTGATCTGCGGGACGTGAGCGCGCGGCCGGGCCGCGCCCCCCGGAGGAACAGGACCCGCGAGGCCTCGCGCCCCGGGTATCAGGCCTCCGCGCCGAGGTGGCGGGCCAGGAAGGCGACGCTCTCCGCGACGAGCGGCGTGATGTCCGGGGCGCCGAGGAAGATGTGGTCGGCCCCTTCCACGGGCCGCAGGCTGACCTCGCCTCCCGCGCGCCGCAGGGCCTGTGCGAGGGACTCGCTCTGGCTGTACGGGACCAGGCCGTCCCGGGTGCCGTGCATCAGCAGGAACGGCGGCGGGTTCGAGCCCTCGGCGTACGTCACCGGGCTCGCCGCGCGCGCCAGCGCCGGGCGCTCGGCCGGGGTGCCGCCGAGCAGCGCCTCGTACGGGTCGGGGAACTCGGTACCGGGCGGCATCGGCGGCATCTGCGGCAGGGGGTGTGAGGCCAGGGCGGCGAGGTCGGAGACGCCGTACCAGTCGACGACGGCCAGGACGCCGGTCTCACCGGAGCCGACGCCGTGCGCGCCTTCCAGTGCCTCGGCGTCGGGGCTGGCGGGGCCGACGAGACCGGCGAGCGCGGCCAGGTGACCGCCCGCCGACTCGCCCCACACGCCGATCCGCTCCGGGTCGATGCCGAGCTCGGCGGCGAACGCGCGGACGTAGCGGATCGCGGCCTTCACGTCGTGCAACTGGGCCGGGAAGGGCGCTTCGAGGCTGTGCCGGTAGTCGATGGACACGAGCGCGAGCCCCGCCGCCAGCACCGATCCGTGCAGCAGGGCGGCGGGCACGGTCGGCGGCGGATAGCGGCGGTCGCCGTCCAGCCAGCCGCCGCCGTGGATCCAGACGACCGCGGGGAACGGCCCGTCACCGGCGGGTGTCCGGACGTCGAGCAGCCGGGGGCGGTAGCCGGGCGTGGTCGCGTACGTGACCCCGTCGAAGCGGCGCACCCCGTCCGCGTCGGTCACCGGCGGCACCGGGGACTGGTACGGCGGGGGCGGCCAGGTCATGTCTGCGAGGTCGAACGCGGCCGGAGGAGATTGCGTCATTGCGGCCCTTCCAGATCAGGCGCGGCCAGGGTGGCCTACGACTCCCGGCGGGGCGCAGGCTTCGTAACGTTTGTCCGAAATGCTTGCGCGGGTCGCGGGAGAGGCTTAACGTGTTACACGTGTAATCGCGGACTCTAGCGACGTATTTCCGCTGACGACAAGCCCGTGGGCCGCTCAACTTCCCGGCTAGTTACACGAGCCACTCCAGCGGGTTCGCCGCCTTCCCTCCCGGGAGCACGTCATGCTCGCCACCACCAGCAGCTCCGCGCACCCCGTGTCCCCCGCCCGGGCCCCGTCCCCGGCCCGGAGCTTCGTCCATTGGGTCGCCGACCCTGTCGCGGCGACCGTTCCGCAGGTCCGGGCCCGCGTACGCGTCGTGCTGGAAGGCTGGCGTGTCCCGCTCGACACGGTGGACGTCCTGCTGCTGGCCGTCGGCGAACTCGTCGGCAACGTGGTCCGGCACGCGGGCGCCGGACGCATGCGCGTCGGGATCGTCTCCACAGGGGGGTGGCTCCGGCTGGAGGTCGCGGATCAGTGCGCCACGCTGCCGCGACTGCCGTCTCCTTGTGCGCAGATCGACCCGGCGTGCGAAAGCGGGCGCGGGCTGCTCATCCTGCACCTGCTGGCGGCCGAACTCGGCGGCGAACTCTCCGTGCTGGCCGACGGGTTCGGCAAGTCGGTCCGTGTGCGCATCCCGCCGGCATGAGCCCCGGGCGGAGGCCGGCGCCCTGCCAGAGGGCGCGCACCATGGGAGCGGGGCGAGCGCTGAGCGGTGGTACGCGTGCACCCCGGCCGCCGTGTCCGCCCTGTTCGCCGTGTCCACTCCGTTCGCTGTGTCCGCCGCTCGATGTCCGCCGTCCCGGGTCCGCCGCCCGAGGTCCGCCGCCCGAGGTCCGGTGTGCGGGCGTCTCGTGCCGGGCGCATCCTGGCTGTGTGACGGCGAAACCGGACAGCCGCACCGTTTCGGACACCATGGCCCGGCTGCTCGCGCGGGCGTCGGTCGATGCGGTGCGGGCCGTCGGCGGGTACGCGGGTGGCGTCTACCTGCGCTCCCGCGCCGAAGGGCTGCTGCTGATGGCCGCGCTCACCGGGGTGCCCGGGCCGCTGTTCCGGCCGTGGTGGCGGATGCATGTGAACCGCCCCTACCCGGTCGCCGAGGCCTACCGCTCCGGGCAGTCCGTCCACCTCCCCGACGCGGAATCGGCCATGCGGCGATTCCCTCAGCTGATGGCCGGGCTGCCCTATACCTTCGGGTCCCTGTACGAGCCGGTCACAGCCGGCCGGGAGCGGTTCGGGGTGCTCCTGGTGCTGCGCGAGGCGACTCCCGGCGTACCGGTCGGGGCCGCCGACCGGGAGCGGCTGCGCGAGACCGCGGACCGGCTGGCCGGGGAACTGGCGGCGCTCACGGCGGCCGGCGAACCGGTGGTGTGGGAGGGCGACCCTCAGTGCGTACCGGCGCCCGCCCCGCTGGGAGAGGCCGGCGAGGCCGTGGACCGGCTCGCGCAGGCCGTCCTGTCCATGGACCGGCAGGGCAGGATCACCTACACGAACACGGCGGCCGAGACCCTGCTCGGCCGGGGCGGGCACGGGCCGCGGCTGCGCGGGCGGATCCTGTGGGAGGCGCTCCCCTGGCTCGGCAACCCCGCGTGCGAGGACCATTTCCGCGCCGTGTTCCTGGCTCCCGGGCCGGTGCACTTCGCGGCCCGCCGCGTCCGGCAGCCGCCCGGGGACTGGTTGTCGGTCGGCCTCTACCCCGGCTCCGCCGGGGTGACCGTGACGATCGCCGCCGCCGAAGAGCCCGCCTACGCGCCGTCTTCGGTGATCCGGCCCGGCGCGGGCCTGGGCTCGCCGGCCGACCGGGCCTCCGCGCTGTACCGGCCGGTGGCCCTCGCGATCGCGCTGACGGAGGCGGTCACGGCCCGCCAGGTGTCGGCCGTGGTCACCGACGAGCTGCTCCCGGCCTTCGGTGGACGCCAGTTGGCGATCTATCTGCTCAGCGAGCGTCATCTGTACCTGGCGTGGGAGACCGGCTTCCCGCGGGGGTTCCTGGCCCGGTTCGACGGGGTGGGGCTCGACGCGCGGCTGCCGGGCGTGGAGACCCTGACCTCGGGGCGTCCGCTGTTCTTCGAGTCGATGAAGCACCTGGCGGCGGCCTACCCGGGGATCCCGTTGGACGCCCACGTCGGGGCCCGCGCCTTCCTGCCGCTGATCGCCTCCGGCCGGCCGGTCGGCTCGTGCATCCTCGGCTTCGACGCGCCGCGCGGCTTCAGCCCGGAGGAGCGTACGGTGCTGACCGCGCTGGCCGGGCTGATCGCGCAGGCGCTGGAGCGGGCGCAGCGCTACGACAGCGAGGCGGCGCTGGCCCGCGGGCTCCAGGCGGCGCTGCTGCCGCACCGGCTGCCGGTGCACAAGGACGTGGTCACCGTGGGCCGGTATCTGCCCGGCACCGCCGGCATGGACGTCGGCGGCGACTGGTACGACGTCATCGAGACGAGTCCGGGCATGTTGGCGCTGGTCATCGGAGACGTTCAGGGCCACGGGGTGGCGGCCGCCGCGACCATGGGTCAACTGCGCAGCGCCGTCAGGGCATTCGCACTGAGCGGCAGTGATCCGGAGCAGGTCATGGGCGGTACCAACCAGCTTCTGATCGGCCTGGACCCGGGGCAGTTCGCCAGTTGCTGCTACGTGTTGCTCGACCGGGCGTCGGGCAGCGTGCGGGCCGTCCGGGCCGGGCATCCGCAGCCGCTGCTGCGGCACGCCGACGGGCGGACGGAAGTGCTGAACCTGCCGGGTGGGGTGGTGCTCGGTGTCGACGCGGGTGCCGCGTACCCGGTGACGGAGCTGCGGCTGGCCCCGGGCGACGTGCTCGCCCTCTACACCGACGGGCTGGTGGAGAAGCCGGGTACGGACATTGACGTCGGCGTGGAGAGGCTGCGGGCCGCGCTGACCGCCGCCCGGCCGACTCCGCTGACGGAGCTGGCCGACCGGCTGGTCAGCGAGCAGGGGAACTCCGCCGACCGGCCGGACGACATCGCCCTGCTGCTGGCCTGCCGGACGGACGACGGGGCGTAGACCCGGCGTGACGCACAGCACCTGAAGCGGATCGGCGCCCTCGGGGATGGGCACGCCGCCGTCAAGGTTTCCTTGACATTGTGATCATGTCAAGGAAACCTTGACGGCATGAACGTTTCCCGGGAGCCTTCGGCTGCCCCCAACGCGTCCGCGGTCAGTCTCACGTCCGGCCTGCTGGCGATCGCGGTAAGCCTCATCAGCGTGGCTCTGACGTGCGCGGAAGGCCTCGGAGTGGCCGCGACCGTCGCACTGTTCGCGGCCGAGCTCGTCCTCGTCGCGGCCATCGGGGCCCTGTTCGGAGCCCTGCGCCCGGAACAAGGCCCGGGGCGGGCGGGGTCGGAGCCGTCGCAGCGGCTCCGTGACGAGCAGGTTCTCGACGCGCTGGAGCCGATGCTTCCGGCCTCGGGCTCCGGCTCCGTCGGCGGTGAGCGATGAACAGCGGGGAACTCCTCAGCCCGCAGGAGGTGGACCGCATCCGGGAGGAGATCGCGGGCGCGGTCCTGGGAGCACCCGACGGACTGGCCGAATCGCTGGAGCACGACGCCGAGGGCTTCCTGCGCCTGGTGGCCTCGGCCCGGGTCGGCGCGGAGGAGTCGAGCCGGCTCCTGCGGGAGGCGATCCACGGGGCCAGAGCCGCCGGTCACAGCTGGGACGCGGTGGGTGGTGTCCTGGGTGTGAGCCGCCAGGCCGCCCAGCAGCGCTTCGCGGTCAAGCAGCCCTCCGCCACCCCCGGTGCGACCGAGGACGGTGGCCCCGAGCGCAGGGTGATCTCTCCGGTGACCGCCTTCAACGAGATGGCCGCGCTCGACGAAGCCGCGCGGGACGGCTGGCACCTCGTCGACTACGGGACTCTCTACCTCGTCGTGGAAGCCTCGGACCGGACCTGGGAACACCGGCGGGTCTTCGGCGGCCAGCGTCGGCGCCTCAAGGCCGAGGGGTGGACACGCGTGGGCCCCGGCTCGTTCCCCTGGTGCTACTACAAGCGCCTCCAGACCCCGCGCCCCGACTCCCCAGCGGCCTCTTCTCTCCGGGGGACCCGGCGCTGATCCCGGCGGCGCCCCTCTCCCCTCTCCCCTCTCCACGCTGCTCGTGCAGAGGGAGAATCAGACCACCGCGGCCCGAACGCGATAAGTCGTCAGCCACGCACCGCAGTTCGGTACGGCCCGCGCCAGATCGTGCAGCGGATCCCGTCGTGAACCGAGGCGCTCCCGTGCTCGGGGGCACCAGGACGAGAGGACGATGCCGCCGCCGCAGGCCTCCCGCCGGCAGACGCGGTCCGCGAGCCGACGTCCCCGTCGGCCCCTGGCCGCGTGCGGCGAAATGAGAGGGAAAGGAGGTTCACAACGGTGCTCCTGATTTCCCGATCAGCCGAATTCCGTTCGATTGTTGTCCATCCTTCCAAGTGCCACACTCAGGACACGACACAGCCGGGGGTGACCGCATGAAACCCGAAAAGCTGCCCGAAATAAGGGCACGACTCTGTGGTGTGTGGGTGCACGACTTCGCCGCTCAAAACGGAACGTTAAAAGGGGCTTGGGAGCTCAAGACGGACGGAACCTTCAACTTCCGGTGGAAAGAGGCAGTCGGATTCGCCAACGTCCTCCGGAGGAGCGCCGTTACCAGCTGGGAGGGAGAGTGGAGCCTCACCAGGAGCGGAGAGCGACTCCATCTCGTACTCATGCCCAACAAAGTGACGATTCCACTTCAGTATGCATTCGACGCGGCCTTTCTCATGAACCCGGCAACGGCCATGATCGCGGCATTTCGCGCCGTCACAGTAATCGCGGGGCACGCTGTCCACCATAAGATCAAAAGCGGATTCTTTCGATTCGCAGGGAACTTCGACATCTCCAGGTCAGGAGTGGGAGACTCAATCGTCCTCGATATGGACCTGTCCGACCTCGGAAAACGCAGCATTTGGCCAGGTGGACTGGCTTCCGACACCGGCCTCCGAATCACCTGGGAAAGGTTCTGAGAGGCGAGGGTCTCCTTGCGTCGCGGACTGGGACGCGGCCCGGGTCCCCTCCCCCCGGGACCTGGCCCGGGTCCGGGTCCGGGTCGGGTCCGGGTCGGGACCGGGGCGCCTTCGATCCGCGGGCCTCGCCGGTAACGCCGTGCGTCCTCCCTGGGGTCGGGGTGGCCGGAGGGGGCCACCGATCGGTGGCCGTCGTTCACGTGCCCGCCCCGTCGGCCGTCGGTGCGCTCTGCGCGCCTCGACACGGCCATCGCCCTGCACGTGCTTCCATGATGACGTGGAGAGCATCACTCAGCGCCTCCTGACCAAGGGGTTCGGCCGGCCCAGCGGGCTGCTCGGCCGTCTCGGCGGTCGGCTCATGGCGCACGGCAACGCCGCCACCGAACAGCACGTCGTCACCCTCGCCGCGCCCACCGAACGGGACGTCGTCCTGGTCGTCGGGCCCGGCCCCGGGGTCGGGCTCGAAGCCGCCGCCCGCCGCTCGGCCCACGTGATCGGCATCGACCCTTCCGACATCATGCTCGCCATGGCCCGCCGCCGCTGCGCATCCCTGATCTCCCAGGGCCGTCTACGCCTCGCCGCCGGCACCGCCGCCCGCACCGGCGAGCCCGACACCTGCGCCGACGTCGTGATCTCCGTCAACAACCTACAACTCTGGCCCGACGTGCCCGCCGGTCTCGCCGAACTCCACCGCGTCCTGCGCCCCGGCGGCCGCATGCTCGTCGCCGCCCACGAGAAGTGGCTCCCCAGCCCCCTCGCCACCCTCGCGAACACGGTCCGGGCGGCCGGCTTCACCTCCGTACGCACCTGGACCTGGAAACCTCCGACCCGCATGGCGTCGACGGCGGCACTGCTGAGCGCCGTACGCGTCTAGGCCTGGCACTCCCCACGTCCGCGCGCGGGCCGGGCCGGGCCGGGCCGGGCCGGGCCACGGCGATGCCGTGGGGCGTTGTCCGGTTCGATCCGCAGTACGACTCGTCGCAGGCCCAGGTCACGTTGCCCCGTAGGGACCGCACGCCACGTCAGCGTCCGCGCCCCGCCCCCTTGGTAGGCGCGGCCGCCTGCCGGTGCCCGAGGACCTCCCGCTCGGCCGGGGCCGCCTGACGTCGCGTCGGGGGGCTTGTCACTGTCCCCGTACCGTGTGGCCGCCGTCACACTCGCGTGGTGTCACATCTGGCGCCGCTGCGCTGTCCTCACTACGGAACCGAGAGAAGGGATCGTCAGGATGAAGGCCGTCATCGTGTGCGCCTCCGTTTCACACGGCAATACACGTCGTGTCGCCGACACCATGGCCCAGGTACTGGGCGCGAAGGTCGTCTCTCCCGAGGAGGCCGACCTGGCGGAGCTGGCCGACGCCGACCTCGTGGGATTCGGCTCAGGCGTCTTCTACAGCAGGCTCCACGCCCGCCTGACCGACTTCGTCAAGACACTTCCCACCGGGCGGGGCCGAGCGTTCGTGTTCGCCACCAGCGGGCTCCCCGAGATACCGCTGGCGCCTTTCACCCGTCCTCTTGCCCAGCTCCTCGAAGGCAAGGGCTTCGATGTGGACGGGACCTTCTCGTGCCGGGCGTTCGACACCCGGACGCCCTTCAAGCTCGTCGGCGGGATCAACAAGCAGCGGCCGAACGTCGGGGACCTGGCCGCCGCACGGGCGTTCGCCGAACAGCTGCGGGACGGGAGAGGGCCGGTGTCCTGACCTGACCGTGCGGCCTCGGGGCGTCCCTGGTCCCACAGGACCCGGACCAGGCGGGCGATGTCGTAGCCGGCGCAGGCCCACGATGACGATGTCGCGTTCACCGGGCTGCCATTGGCCTGCGGCAACCAGCCTGCCGGATGGCGTTCGGCACTCGGCGCGTTCGTCGCCGTCAGCCTGCACAGTGGGCCTGCCCGTCCCGCGATGGCCTCGGTCCGGGCGAGGACACCGCGGCGGCGGGTCGTCCTCGCCGAGGTCGGCGAACATGTCCGCCGGCCCGCGAGTCCTGGACCGTCTTCCACGGGCCGGACCGCTCGGCAGCTCACGCCACCGCACCCCGGTCCGCACCCGGTGCGTGCGCGCCCTCATGACCGGCGTTGCCGGACCGGTACCGGATCTCTTCCACAAGCAAGACCCTGGCTGCCAGCCGGTGTGGCAAAAGGCCCCGGCCTCCATGAGGAGGCCGGGGCCTTGATCGAGCGCTGGGCAGGCCTTGCACCTGCATCCCCCCACGGGAAGTGGGGTGTCTTTCCTTGGACCACCAA
>NZ_JBSFTP010000091.1:0-27410 GCF_053591315.1 Streptomyces sp. NPDC003042 | reverse complement strand
CCGGCACGGCACCTCGCGGCGTTGTCGGACCGCGCAAGTACGTCCAGTACGAGTCGCGGCCCTCCGCCTTGCGATGCACCCCACCGGACGCCGCGCCCCGGCAAACCTTTCCGGCCACAGCACTAGCGGCGCCATCCTGCCGGGTCCCGTCCATGCCGGCGGTTCGGGTGCCGATGGCGTGGGGGGTGCGGTCCAACGCCTGGCGGCGGCCCCGGCAGCCCACTGGCCCGCCTCAAGCGGGCCTGCCTGCCGTGCGGCGCCCCCAAGTGGGCTCGCGGCCCGGGTCTCACGGCCGTGGGTCTTGCGGTGCGGCTGCTGGCGGCAGCCTCGCGCGGGCCTGCCAAGGGTGGGGCCACCCTGCCGGGCTGCCCCAGCGCCGGGGCCGGGTGCACGGGCTGTGGCCGTGGGCGTTGTGGTCCGGGGGCTGGCGGCGCAGTCAGCCGGGCCTGGCGAGAATGGCGCTGTCCTGCTGGGCCGCGCCCCCGCCGGTGTCGGGGACCGGCCGTGGGTGCCCGTGGGTGGTCGCGGTCCGGTGCCTGGCCGTCCGTCTGCCACGCGGCGCGCTCCACGCGGGGCACGTGGGGTGTCGGGGCCGGCTGCCGCCGGTGCCCCGCAGGCCGCCGGCCCCGCTCAAGCGGCGCCGTCCGTCCCCACCGCCGCCCTCCGTCGGCCCGGAGCCGTCCCAGCCGTACGGGTTGACGTAGTTAGTGATTGAGTACTAACTTCGTGCCATGGCAAGGATGAGTGCGGATGAGCGGCGCGAGAGCGTCATTCGCGCGGCGATGCACGAGTTCGCCCGCGGCGGTTACTACGGGACCTCCACCGAGGTGATCGCCAAGCGCGTCGGCGTCTCGCAGCCGTATCTCTTCCGGCTCTTCCCGAACAAGCAGGCCATCTTCCTGGCCGCCGCCACCCGCTGCATGGAGGACATCCGGCGCGTCTTCCAGCGGGCCGTCGAAGGGCCCGAGGGGGGCGGCGACGCCCTGAAGGCCATGGGGGACGCGTACGTCGAGCTGATCACCGAGCGGCCCGAACTGCTCCAGATGCAGCTTCAGGCCAATGTGGCCGTCGCCGCCGCCGAGGCCGCCGGGGAGCCCGAGTTCGGTGTGATGGTGCGGGCCGGCTGGATGGAGCTGTGGGACACCGTCCACCTGGCGCTCGGCGCCGACATCGAAGCGACCGCGAACTTCATGGCGCACGGCATGCTCATCAACACGCTCGCGGCCGTCGGCTTTCCGCCCGACCACCCGGTCTGGGCCGGCTGTAACCCCGCCGCCCAGTAGGACTGAACTCCCACGCCGCACCCGTACCGCGCCGCGTGTTTTTCTGCGCACGAAAGTTAGTCAGTAATAACTAACAACCCTCAGGGGGGACTCATGAACACCCAAGACCCGGACACCAAGCTCAGCAGGCCCGCCATCTGGGCCCTGGTCATCACCGGCGCCGCCAGCTTCATGGCCGCCCTCGACAACCTCGTCGTCACCACCGCCCTCCCCGCCATCCGCGAGGACCTCGGCGGCAAGCTGGCGGACCTGGAGTGGACGGTGAACGCCTACACGCTCACCTTCGCCGTCCTCCTGATGTTCGGCTCCGCCCTCGGGGACCGTTTCGGCCGCCGCCGGCTCTTCATCGTCGGGCTCGCGATCTTCACCGGCTCCTCCGCCGCGGCCGCCCTCTCGCCCGGCATCGACGCGCTCATCGCCGCCCGCGCGGTCCAGGGCGTCGGCGCCGCGATCATGATGCCGCTGACCCTCACCCTGCTGACCGTCGCCGTCCCCGCCGCCCGCCGCGGCATGGCCCTCGGCATCTACGGAGCCGTCACCGGCCTGGCCGTCGCCAGCGGCCCCCTCATCGGCGGCAGCCTCACCGAGTACATCTCCTGGCAGTGGATCTTCTGGCTCAACGTGCCCGTCGGCCTGGCCCTGATCCCGCTCGCCCGCCTGCGCCTCGCCGAGTCCACCGCCCCGAACTCCCGCCTCGACATCCCCGGCACCCTGCTCATCAGCGGCGGCCTCTTCGGGATCGTCTACGGCCTGGTCAACGCCCACACCGACGGCTGGACCAGCGCCCCCGTCCTCACGGGCCTGATCGGCGGCAGCGCGCTCATCGGCGGCTTCGTCCACCACGGCTTCCACAACGCCAACCCCATGCTCCCCATGCGGCTCTTCCGCGACCGCGGGTTCCTCGGGATCAACCTCGCCAGCCTGCTGATGTTCCTCGGCATGTTCGGCTCGATATTCCTGCTCAGCCAGTTCCTCCAGGGCGTCCTCGGCTACTCGCCCACCGAAGCCGGACTGCGCATGCTGCCCTGGACCGGCATGCCGATGATCGTCGCCCCCATCGCCGGCATCCTCTCCGACCGCATCGGCGGGCGCCCCGTCGTCGCCGCCGGGCTGGCGTTCCAGGCGGTCGGGCTCGCCTGGTTCGCGATGGTCCTGAGCACCGACGTCTCCTACGCCGCCCAGCTGCCGGCGCTGGTCCTCAGCGGGATCGGCATGGCCCTCTACTTCGCCCCCGCCGCCAACGTGCTGATGTCCACCGTGGTCCCCGCCGACCAGGGCAAGGCCTCCGGCGCCAACAACGCCCTGCGCGAGGTCGGCGGCGCGCTCGGAGTGGCCGTCCTGGCGTCCGTCTTCTCCGCCCAGGGCGGTTACGAGACCCCGCAGGCCTTCACCGACGGCACCGTCCCGGCCCTGTGGATCGGCGCCGTCGCCGTCGCCCTGGCCGCGGGACTCGCCCTGCTGCTCCCGCGCAAGGGCCAGGGCAAGGGCGAGGGCAAGGACAGGGGCGCCCCGGTCGAGGGACGGACCCCGCAGCCCGCCACGGCCGCCGCCGAGCCCGTGAAGGTGCCCGCCGCCGGCTGAGGCTCCGCGAGAACCGCCCAGCGCACGAAGTTCCGTACGACTGACTCATCGCGAAGGAGAGCCCGTCATGCCCGACATCCCCTGGTCGACGCCCACCCAGGCCGCCCCCGGCGCCGAGGTCTACGTCATGGCCTCACGCTTCGAGACCGCCACCCTCACCGGCGCGGTCCGGTTCCTCCTGAAGTCGCCCGGCATCGTCCGGCAGGTCCGCAAGGCTCCCGGCGCCCACGGCGTCGCCCTGCGGGCCCGCGTCCTGAGCCGGACCTTCCTCACCCTCTCCGCCTGGCAGGACCGGGACGCCCTCCACCGCTTCGCCGGCAGCGAGCCGCACCGCTCCAGCTCCCGCGCCGCCAGCGAGTACATGAAGGAATCCGCCTTCACCTTCTGGACCGTCCCCGCCGACGCCGTGCCCGTCAGCTGGGCCGAAGCCGAGCGCCGACTGGCCGAGCAGACGCGGCAACGAGAGTCACCAGCGCCGAAAGAGCCGAAAGAGGGTTCCTGACCCCCTGGCACCGACGGCGACGCGGTACGGTCCGTGGCCCCGCAGGGATGCGAGGGGGACGGACCGTACTCTTGTCCACGTGCAGGAACTCCACGATGCCCCCCTCGCCCCGCTGACCACCTTCCGCCTCGGCGGCCCCGCCTCCCGGCTGGTCACCGCGACCACCGACGCCGAGGTCGTCGCCGCCGTCCGCGCCGCGGACACGAGCGGCACCCCGCTCCTGGTCATCGGCGGCGGCAGCAACCTGGTCATCGGCGACCAGGGCTTCGCCGGCACCGCCCTGCGCATCGCGACCACCGGCTTCACCCTCACCGGCACCACCCTGGAGCTCGCCGCCGGCGAGAACTGGAGCGACGCCGTGGCCCGCACCGTCGAAGCCGGCCTCGCGGGCATCGAATGCCTCGCCGGGATCCCCGGCTCCGCCGGCGCCACCCCGATCCAGAACGTCGGGGCGTACGGCCAGGAGGTCTGCGACACCATCACCGAGGTCGTCGCCTACGACCGCACCAGCGGCGAGACGGTCACCCTCACCGCCGCCGAGTGCGGGTTCTCGTACCGCAACAGCACCTTCAAGGCCCAGCCCGAGCGGTACGTCGTCCTGCGCGTGCGCTTCGCCCTGGAGGACGCCGGCGGCCTCTCCGCGCCGATCAAGTACCCCGAGACCGCCCGCGCCCTCGGCGTCGAGGCCGGCGACCGGGTCCCGGCCGCCACCGCCCGCGAGACCGTGCTGCGCCTGCGCGCCGGCAAGGGCATGGTCCTCGACCCCGCCGACCACGACACCTGGTCCGCCGGCTCCTTCTTCCACAACCCGATCCTGACCGACGAGGCCTACGCCGCCTTCCTCGCCCGCGTCCAGGACCGCCTCGGCGCCGGCACCGCCCCGCCCGCCTACCCCGCCGGCGCCGGCCGTACGAAGACCAGCGCGGCCTGGCTGATCGACAAGGCGGGCTTCACCAAGGGCTACGGCGACGGCCCCGCCCGCATCTCCACCAAGCACACCCTGGCCCTCACCAACCGGGGCGCAGCCACCACCGAGGACCTCCTCGCCCTGGCCCGCGAGGTCGTCGCGGGCGTCCACGCGGCCTTCGGCGTCACCCTCGTCAACGAGCCGGTGACGGTCGGCGTCAGCATCTGACATGCACTGCCCCCTGCACGGGGCCGGTACGGACCCCACGCGCCTGGTGGGACGCGAGATCACCAGAGTCGTCGCGTCCTGGCACCTCTGCGAAGGCGAACGCTCCGAGGCGCCGCTCGACGTCTGGCTGATCGACAGCGCCGGCGACTCCATCCGGATCACCACCGGCTCCGACCAGTGCCTCATCGTCGAATCCGCCGCGCCGCACGAGCCGTACGACATGGGGGAGTGGGGCCGCGTCGAGGTCGGCGAGGACCTCGGCGACCACCCCTTCCTGCGCCACCTCGGCGAGACCGTCGTCTCGGTCGCCGAGTTCGCCCTGCCCGAGCGGGGCCGCACGCACCTGGAGATCGGCTTCCCGGCCGGCCGACGGGTGCGCGCCGACTGCTACGAAGGGGACCTGCGGCTCACGCGCTGAGCCAGTGGTCGATCCCGTCCAGCAGCTTGGCCTGTACGTCGCCGGGCGCGGCCGAACCGCGCACCGACTGCCGGGCCAGCTCGGCCAGCTCGGGGTCCGTGAAGCCGTGGTGGTGGCGGGCGATCTCGTACTGGGCGGCGAGCCGGGAGCCGAAGAGCAGCGGGTCGTCCGCGCCCAGCGCCATCGGCACCCCGGCCTCGAACAGCGTGCGCAGCGGGACGTCCTCGGGCCGCTCGTACACCCCGAGGGCGACGTTGGAGGCCGGGCAGACCTCACAGGTGATCTGCCGGTCGGCGAGCCGCTTGAGCAGCCGGGGGTCCTCGGCGGCCCGTACGCCGTGCCCGATGCGGGAGGCGTGCAGATCGTCGAGGCAGTCACGGACCGAGGCCGGGCCGGTGAGCTCACCGCCGTGCGGGGCCGCGAGCAGGCCGCCCTCACGGGCGATGGCGAAGGCCCGGTCGAAGTCACGGGCCATGCCGCGGCGCTCGTCGTTGGAGAGGCCGAAGCCGACGACGCCGCGGTCGGCGTAGCGGACGGCGAGGCGGGCGAGGGTACGGGCGTCGAGGGGGTGCCGCATGCGGTTCGCGGCGATGAGGACGCGCATCCCGAGGCCGGTCTCGCGGGACGCGGAGTCCACGGCGTCCAGGATGATCTCGACGGCCGGGATCATCCCGCCCAGCAGAGGCGCGTACGAGGTGGGGTCGACCTGGATCTCCAGCCAGCCGCTGCCGTCCCGTACGTCCTCCTCGGCCGCCTCGCGGACCAGGCGCCGGATGTCGTCGGGCTCCCGCAGGCAGGAGCGGGCGGCGTCGTAGAGCCGCTGGAAGCGGAACCAGCCGCGCTCGTCGGTGGCCCGCAGCTTGGGCGGCTCCCCGGCGGTGAGGGCGTCGGGCAGGCGTACGCCGTACTTGTCGGCGAGCTCCAGCAGGGTCGAGGGCCGCATCGAGCCGGTGAAGTGCAGGTGGAGATGCGCCTTCGGCAGAAGCGTGAGATCGCGTAGGTGCTCCATTCCGTGATCCTGCCGTACCGCTGCGCTCGGCGGGAGGGGGTTTTACCGATCGGGGGCTTGCCCGAACGCGCGAGCGGGGGCGACGGGTCCCCGCGGACCGGCCGCTGGGGCTCCGCCCCAGACCCCGCGCCTCAAACTCCCCCAGCTATCGCTGGGAGGTGCCCCCTGGCGAGGCTGGGTGGGGCCGGCAAGGTGGGCGCGGCCCGGCGGGGCTGGGTTGTGGGCCGGCGCGGCCCGCCCGGGCCGGGCGCGGGAACGGTGGGGTGGGTGGCGGTCGGCCAGGGCCGGGTGCGGGCTGGGCCGGCGTCTCCCCAAGAGGGAGACGCCGGCCCAGGATCCCGCCGGAACCGCCGGAGGCCTAGGCCCTGGCCTCCGCCAGGAGCTTCTGCATGCGGGAGACGCCCTCGACCAGGTCCTCGTCGCCCAGGGCGTACGAGAGGCGCAGGTAGCCCGGGGTGCCGAAGGCCTCGCCGGGGACGACCGCGACCTCGACCTCGTCCAGGATCAGCGCCGCGAGCTCGACCGAGGTCTGCGGGCGCTTGCCGCGGATCTCCTTGCCGAGCAGCGCCTTCACCGACGGGTACACGTAGAACGCGCCCTCGGGGGTCGGGCAGAAGACGCCGTCGATCTCGTTCAGCATCCGCACGATCGTCTGGCGGCGCCGGTCGAAGGCACGCCCCATCTCCGCGACCGCGTCCAGGTTGCCCGAGACGGCTGCGAGCGCGGCCACCTGCGCCACGTTGCTCACGTTGGACGTGGCGTGCGACTGCAGGTTGGTCGCGGCCTTCACCACGTCCTTCGGACCGATGATCCACCCGACGCGCCAGCCGGTCATCGCGTACGTCTTGGCGACACCGTTGACCACGATGCACTTGTCGCGCAGCTCGGGCATGACCGCCGGGAGGGAGACGGCGGAGGCGTCGCCGTAGACCAGGTGCTCGTAGATCTCGTCCGTCAGTACCCATAGGCCGTGCTCGACGGCCCAGCGGCCGATCGCCTCGGTCTCGGCCTCGCTGTAGACGGCGCCCGTCGGGTTGGACGGGGAGACGAAGAGGACGACCTTGGTGCGCTCGGTGCGCGCGGCCTCCAGCTGGTCGACGGAGACCCGGTAGCCGGTGGTCTCGTCGGCGACGACCTCGACCGGCACACCGCCCGCGAGGCGGATCGACTCCGGGTAGGTGGTCCAGTACGGGGCCGGGACGATGACCTCGTCACCCGGGTCGAGGATGGCCGCGAACGCCTCGTAGATGGCCTGCTTGCCGCCGTTGGTCACCAGGACCTGGGAGGCGTCGATCTCGTATCCGGAGTCGCGCAGCGTCTTCGCGGCGATGGCGGCCTTCAGCTCGGGCAGACCGCCGGCGGGCGTGTAGCGGTGGTACTTCGGGTTGCGGCAGGCCTCGACCGCCGCCTCGACGATGTAGTCCGGGGTCGGGAAGTCGGGCTCGCCCGCGCCGAAGCCGATCACCGGGCGGCCGGCGGCCTTGAGGGCCTTGGCCTTGGCATCGACGGCGAGGGTGGCGGACTCGGAAATGGCGCCGATGCGGGCGGACACCCGGCGCTCGGAGGAAGGCGTTGCAGAGGTCATGCCGGCAATCGTCCCAGACGGCCCGGAAGCGCCGCACACCGTTTCAGGTACCGGACGGAGCAGGTCCGGATGCCTTCTGTTCGACGTCACGGCCCGGACCACGTACACTCACCTGTCGTTGGTCCTCACCAACCGCCCCAGAGCGTGAGCACTCCGTGCACTCGCCCGGATGCGGTAGGTTGGGGAACGCAAAGGGTCGTAGCTCAATTGGTAGAGCACTGGTCTCCAAAACCAGCGGTTGGGGGTTCGAGTCCCTCCGGCCCTGCTCCACACTCCTTCTCGGACGTGTGCGCAGGTACGTACTTCGATGCAACGCCGTGCGGCGCAACCGGGCGCGGCTACGGCCACGACCCGGATTCAGGTGAGAGACGTGACGGACGCCCTGGGCTCCATCGACATGCCTGACGCCGAGGATGACACTCGCGAGAAGAAGGCCCGCAAGGGCGGCAAGCGCGGCAAGAAGGGCCCCATCGGCCGTCTCGCGCTGTTCTACCGCCAGATCGTCGCGGAGCTCCGCAAGGTCGTATGGCCCACCAGGAACCAGCTCACGACGTACACCACTGTGGTGATCGTCTTCGTCGTCATCATGATCGGTCTCGTGACCGTGATTGACTATGGGTTCCAGGAAGCCATCAAGTTCGTCTTCGGCTGATCCCCGCGGAGGGCGGCGCCTTGATGGTGCCGCCCGTTTTCGCATGTTCGACCACCTTTTTTGTATCCAGGAAGAAGCAGCCACCGTGTCTGACCCGAACCTGAACGCGAGCCGCGACTCCGTCGAGTCCGTCGAGGACCAGCTCGACATCGTCGAGGCTGCAGACGCTGTGGACCCCGACGAAGCCGAGCACGCCGACGCCAAGGCGGGTGTCGCCGCCGAGGAGGCCGCGCTGCACGTCGAGGGCGAGGTCGACGCCGAGGCAGAGGACGACGCCGAGGTCGAAGAGGCCGACGACGACGCCGAGGCCGAGGCCGAGACCGCCGCTGAGACCGACGCAGAGGCCGAGACGAACGTAGAGGCCGAGGCCGAGACCGAAGAGGTCGAGCCCGCCGAGCCCGTCGACCCGATCCAGGCGCTCCGTGAGGAGCTGCGCCGGCTCCCCGGCGAGTGGTACGTCATCCACACCTACGCGGGCTACGAGAAGCGCGTGAAGGCGAACCTGGAGCAGCGTGCCGTCTCGCTGAACGTCGAGGAGTTCATCTACCAGGCCGAGGTGCCCGAGGAAGAGATCGTCCAGATCAAGAACGGCGAGCGCAAGAACGTCCGGCAGAACAAGCTGCCCGGTTACGTTCTCGTCCGCATGGATCTGACGAACGAGTCCTGGGGCGTCGTCCGCAACACGCCTGGTGTCACCGGCTTCGTCGGCAACGCGTACGACCCGTACCCGCTGACCCTGGACGAGATCGTCAAGATGCTCGCCCCGGAGCTCCAGGAAGCGGCCGCCAAGGCCGCCGCGGAAGAGGCCGGCCTGCCGGCGCCCGCGGTCAAGCGTGCGATCGAGGTGCTCGACTTCGAGGTCGGCGACTCGGTCACCGTCACCGACGGCCCGTTCGCGACGCTCCAGGCGACGATCAACGAGATCAACCCGGACTCGAAGAAGGTCAAGGGTCTCGTCGAGATCTTCGGCCGCGAGACCCCGGTCGAGCTCAGCTTCGACCAGATCCAGAAGAACTGATCCAGATCTTCTGACGCCAGCTTCCGAACAGGTCAGACCGCCCCGTAAAGGGCGCTCTGACCTGCTCGGTTTTTAGCCCCGCACCTGTACCCGTTATCGTGGTGCGGTATGCCTCCATCCGGATGACCGGTTGGCGGCTGAAAACTCTCACTAGGACCCGGAGAGAGCAATGCCTCCCAAGAAGAAGAAGATCACGGGGCTTATCAAGCTCCAGATCAAGGCCGGTGCGGCCAACCCGGCTCCGCCGGTCGGCCCCGCGCTCGGTCAGCACGGCGTCAACATCATGGAGTTCTGCAAGGCCTACAACGCCGCGACCGAGTCGCAGCGCGGCATGGTCGTGCCGGTGGAGATCACGGTCTACGACGACCGTTCCTTCACCTTCATCACCAAGACTCCGCCGGCCGCGCGCCTCATCCTGAAGAGCGCGGGCGTGGAGAAGGGCTCCGGCGAGCCTCACAAGACCAAGGTCGCGAAGCTCACGCGTGACCAGGTCCGCGAGATCGCCACGATCAAGATGCCCGACCTCAACGCCAACGACATCGACGCGGCCGAGAAGATCATCGCCGGCACCGCGCGCTCGATGGGCATCACGGTCGAAGGCTGATCCAGCCACCCCAGCACCACAGTGGTAGGGCCAAGCGCTGGTCCGCACCACGACTCCACGCCTGAAGTCACAACACAGGAGCAGAAGTGAAGCGCAGCAAGACTCTCCGCGCTGCGGACGCCAAGATCGACCGGGAGAAGCAGTACGCCCCGCTCGAGGCCGTCCGTCTCGCCAAGGAGACCTCCGCGACCAAGTTCGACAGCACCGTCGAGGTCGCCTTCCGCCTGGGTGTCGACCCGCGCAAGGCCGACCAGATGGTCCGCGGCACCGTGAACCTCCCGCACGGCACCGGCAAGACCGCCCGGGTCCTGGTCTTCGCGACCGGTGACCGTGCTGCGGCCGCGGTGGCCGCCGGCGCCGACATTGTCGGCGACGACGAGCTCATCAACGAGATCGCCAAGGGCAACCGCCTCAACGAGTTCGACGCGGTTGTCGCCACGCCGGACCTCATGGGCAAGGTCGGCCGCCTCGGCCGCGTGCTCGGTCCCCGTGGTCTGATGCCGAACCCGAAGACCGGCACCGTCACGATGGACGTCGCCAAGGCTGTCACCGAGATCAAGGGTGGCAAGATCGAGTTCCGCGTCGACAAGCACTCGAACCTGCACTTCATCATCGGCAAGGTCTCCTTCTCCGATGAGCAGCTGGTCGAGAACTACGCGGCGGCCCTGGACGAGATCATCCGTCTGAAGCCGTCCGCCGCGAAGGGCCGCTACATCAAGAAGGCCGCCCTGAGCACCACCATGGGTCCCGGCATCATGCTGGACTCCAACCGCACCCGGAACCTCCTCGTCGAGGAAGACCCGGCCGCGGTCTGAGCCGTCCGAGCCTGAGAACGGCTCTGTGGCTTGCTGGACGGGCCCCTCGCCCCCTTCACAGGGTGGCGGGGGGCCCGTCTCCGTATCGGGCCCGTAGCCGCCTCCTGGGGCGATTTGCCTTGGCTCGAACCTTTCACGTAGTCTTCTCCAGAAGCCAAAGACCGCTGGTCGTTGCCGTGCTCGAAAGAGGACGGCGGCCGAAGGATCCGCTGCATGCGGACGTCCTGCGCAGGTGTTCGTGGAGAAGGTTCCCGGAGAAATCCGGTTGAGCTTTACGCCCCGTGCGCTTGCGCCGGGGCGTTTCGTTTTGTTCAGACCCTTCTGAGCGGTCCTCATCACCCGGAAGGAGGCCGACGCTCTATGGCAAGGCCCGACAAGGCTGCCGCGGTAGCCGAGCTCACGGACCAGTTCCAGAGCTCGAACGCCGCCGTGCTGACCGAGTACCGGGGTCTCACCGTCGCGCAGCTCAAGACGCTGCGTCGTTCGCTCGGTGAGAACGCCCAGTACGCCGTGGTGAAGAACACGCTGACCAAGATTGCGGCCAACCAGGCCGGGATCACCGCGCTGGACGAGCACTTCGCTGGTCCGACCGCGGTCGCCTTCATCACCGGTGACCCGGTGGAGTCGGCGAAGAGCCTGCGTGACTTCGCCAAGGACAACCCGAATCTCATCATCAAGGCTGGTGTCCTTGATGGTAAGGCGCTCTCCGCCGATGAGATCAAGAAGCTTGCGGACCTCGAGTCCCGCGAGGTTCTGCTCGCCAAGCTGGCGGGTGCCATGAAGGGCAAGCAGTCCCAGGCTGCCTCGCTCTTCCAGGCGCTCCCGTCGAAGTTCGTCCGCACTGCGGAAGCGCTTCGCGTCAAGCTGGCCGAGCAGGGCGGTGCCGAGTAATTCGGCTCGCGCACTGATTCACGCCGCCTAGTGCGTGAGTCGTAGCGGGCCGTAACGCCCGCCTCTATATACATCCGGCACCTGCCGATTTAGTGGAAGGATCGCCCATCATGGCGAAGCTCTCTCAGGACGACCTCCTCGCCCAGTTCGAGGAGATGACCCTCATCGAGCTCTCCGAGTTCGTGAAGGCGTTCGAGGACAAGTTCGACGTCACCGCCGCCGCGGCCGTCGCCGTTGCCGGCCCGACCGGTGGCGGCGCCGCTGTCGAGGCCGTCGAGGAGCAGGACGAGTTCGACGTCATCCTCACCTCTGCCGGTGACAAGAAGATCCAGGTCATCAAGGTCGTGCGTGAGCTGACCTCCCTGGGCCTCAAGGAGGCCAAGGACCTCGTGGACGGCGCCCCGAAGCCCGTCCTCGAGAAGGTCGCCAAGGAGGCCGCTGACAAGGCCGCCGAGTCCCTCAAGGCTGCCGGCGCCGGCGTCGAGGTCAAGTAACACCTCTGAGGCCGTCTGACGGCCTCGGTCAAGGGCGATCACCCGTAAGGGTGGTCGCCCTTCGGCGTACCCCCAGTGCCTGACTTGCCCTGGTCTCGTTGGGGAGTAGGGTGATCTTCGTTGCCTCGAAGCAGGGTCCACAGATGATCCGCTCGGAGCACGGGGCCTTGACGAACGGCCGACGGCGCGCAATTCTCAAACCCGTCGCCTGCTCGGGCAGCTCGATTCGAGATCCCAGGCATGGATCGACTACGAAGAGGGCAGTACTCATACGCACTCCGTGTGCGAGTGCCGCAGCGTTGGTCGCAGTGGTTGGTCGCGGTGTTGGTTGCTGGACGCGGTGTCGGTTGGACGCGGTGTTGGTTTGGTTTTACTACGTGGGGAAGGCCTGTTGCCGGTTTCCGGAAACCTGGTCTGGACATCAGTGAGCCGAGTGGCTACACTGACCCTTTGCGCTGCCTGTTAGCTGCCCCCTGCCCGTCGCCAGGGGCATGCCCACGCTTGAGCACACTGATTGATTGCCTCTGATCTGGTCGTTCGACCAGATCGGGAGCGCCTGTCTTCTGTGTCGGCTGGGACCGGTACGCGCGTAGTGAGTCCGAGCCCTCGGAAGGACCCCCTCTTGGCCGCCTCGCGCAACGCCTCGACCAATACGAACAACGGTGCCAGCACTGCCCCGCTGCGCATCTCCTTTGCAAAGATCAAGGAGCCCCTCGAGGTTCCGAACCTCCTGGCGCTGCAGACCGAGAGCTTTGACTGGCTGCTCGGCAATGCCGCCTGGAAGTCTCGCGTCGAGTCGGCGCTTGAGAGTGGACAGGACGTCCCCACCAAGTCCGGTCTGGAAGAGATCTTCGAGGAGATCTCGCCGATCGAGGACTTCTCCGGGTCGATGTCGCTGACCTTCCGCGACCACCGTTTCGAGCCGGCGAAGAACTCTGTCGACGAGTGCAAGGACCGCGACTTCACGTACGCGGCGCCGCTGTTCGTCACAGCCGAGTTCACGAACAACGAGACCGGAGAGATCAAGTCTCAGACGGTCTTCATGGGCGACTTCCCGCTCATGACCAACAAGGGCACCTTCGTCATCAACGGCACCGAGCGTGTCGTCGTGTCGCAGCTTGTCCGTTCCCCTGGTGTCTACTTCGACTCCTCCATCGACAAGACGTCCGACAAGGACATCTTCGCGGCCAAGATCATCCCTTCCCGGGGTGCCTGGCTCGAGATGGAGATCGACAAGCGCGACATGGTCGGTGTCCGCATCGACCGCAAGCGCAAGCAGTCCGTCACCGTTCTCCTGAAGGCTCTCGGTTGGACCACCGAGCAGATCATGGAGGAGTTCGGCGAGTACGAGTCCATGCGCGCCACCCTGGAGAAGGACCACACCCAGGGCCAGGACGACGCGCTGCTCGACATCTACCGCAAGCTGCGTCCGGGCGAACCGCCGACCCGTGAGGCCGCTCAGACGCTGCTCGAGAACCTCTACTTCAACCCCAAGCGCTACGACCTCGCCAAGGTCGGCCGCTACAAGGTGAACAAGAAGCTCGGCGCCGACGAGCCGCTGGACGCCGGTGTGCTCACCACCGACGACGTCATCGCGACGATCAAGTACCTGGTCAAGCTGCACGCCGGCGAGACCGAGACGACCGGCGAGTCCGGCCGTTCGATCGTGGTCGAGACCGATGACATCGACCACTTCGGCAACCGTCGTCTGCGCAACGTCGGCGAGCTCATCCAGAACCAGGTCCGTACGGGTCTGGCTCGTATGGAGCGCGTCGTCCGCGAGCGGATGACGACCCAGGACGTCGAGGCGATCACGCCGCAGACCCTGATCAACATCCGGCCGGTCGTCGCCTCCATCAAGGAGTTCTTCGGCACCAGCCAGCTGTCGCAGTTCATGGACCAGAACAACCCGCTCTCGGGTCTCACCCACAAGCGCCGCCTGTCGGCGCTCGGCCCGGGTGGTCTCTCTCGTGAGCGGGCCGGCTTCGAGGTCCGTGACGTGCACCCGTCGCACTACGGCCGCATGTGCCCGATCGAGACCCCTGAAGGCCCGAACATCGGTCTGATCGGCTCGCTCGCCTCCTACGGCCGCGTCAACGCGTTCGGCTTCGTCGAGACCCCGTACCGCAAGGTCATCGATGGTTTCGTCACGGACGAGGTCGACTACCTGACGGCCGACGAGGAAGACCGCTTCGTCATCGCCCAGGCCAACGCCGGCCTGTCCGACGAGATGCGCTTCACCGAGAACCGCGTGCTGGTGCGCCGTCGTGGCGGCGAGATCGACTACATCGCCGGCGACGACGTCGACTACATGGACGTCTCCCCGCGCCAGATGGTGTCCGTCGCCACCGCGATGATCCCCTTCCTGGAGCACGACGACGCCAACCGTGCCCTCATGGGCGCGAACATGATGCGCCAGGCCGTTCCGCTCATCAAGGCGGAAGCGCCGCTGGTCGGCACCGGCATGGAGTACCGCTGTGCGGTCGACGCCGGTGACAGCATCCGTGCGGAGAAGGACGGTGTCGTCCAGGAGGTCTCGGCCGACTACATCACCGTCGCCAACGACGACGGCACGTACACCACGTACCGCGTCGCGAAGTTCTCCCGCTCGAACCAGGGCACCTCGGTCAACCAGAAGGTCATCGTCAGCGAGGGTGACCGGATCGTCGAGTCCCAGGTCCTCGCCGACGGACCGGCGACCGAAGAGGGCGAGATGGCCCTCGGCAAGAACCTGCTCGTCGCGTTCATGCCGTGGGAGGGTCACAACTACGAGGACGCGATCATCCTGTCGCAGCGCCTCGTGCAGGACGACGTCCTCTCCTCGATCCACATCGAGGAGCACGAGGTCGACGCCCGTGACACCAAGCTCGGTCCCGAGGAGATCACCCGGGACATCCCGAACGTCTCCGAGGAGGTCCTCGCGGACCTCGACGAGCGCGGCATCATCCGCATCGGTGCGGACGTGGTCGCCGGCGACATCCTGGTCGGAAAGGTCACGCCCAAGGGCGAGACCGAGCTGACCCCGGAGGAGCGCCTGCTCCGCGCGATCTTCGGTGAGAAGGCCCGCGAGGTGCGTGACACCTCGCTCAAGGTCCCTCACGGTGAGATCGGCAAGGTCATCGGTGTCCGCGTCTTCGACCGCGAGGAGGGCGACGAGCTTCCTCCGGGCGTGAACCAGCTGGTCCGCGTCTACGTCGCCCAGAAGCGCAAGATCACCGACGGTGACAAGCTCGCCGGCCGCCACGGCAACAAGGGTGTCATCTCCAAGATCCTTCCGATCGAGGACATGCCCTTCCTTGAGGACGGCACGCCGGTCGACATCATCCTGAACCCGCTGGGTGTCCCGTCCCGAATGAACCCGGGACAGGTCCTGGAGATCCACCTCGGCTGGCTCGCCAGCCGCGGCTGGGACGTCTCCGGCCTGGCGGAGGACTGGGCGAAGCGCCTGCAGGCGATCGGCGCCGACCAGGTCTCTCCCGGCACCAACGTCGCCACCCCGGTGTTCGACGGTGCCCGTGAGGACGAGCTCGCCGGCCTCTTCGAGCACACGCTCCCGAACCGCGACGGGGACCGTCTGGTCCTTCCGTCCGGCAAGGCGCGTCTGTTCGACGGCCGCTCCGGTGAGCCGTTCCCCGAGCCGGTCTCGATCGGCTACATGTACATCCTCAAGCTCCACCACCTGGTCGACGACAAGCTCCACGCCCGGTCGACCGGTCCGTACTCGATGATCACGCAGCAGCCGCTGGGTGGTAAGGCACAGTTCGGTGGCCAGCGATTCGGTGAGATGGAGGTGTGGGCGCTCGAGGCTTATGGCGCCGCTTACGCCCTCCAGGAACTGCTGACCATCAAGTCCGACGACGTGACCGGCCGCGTGAAGGTCTACGAGGCCATCGTCAAGGGCGAGAACATCCCCGAGCCGGGCATTCCCGAGTCCTTCAAGGTGCTCATCAAGGAAATGCAGTCGCTCTGCCTCAACGTGGAGGTGCTGTCCTCGGACGGCATGTCCATCGAGATGCGCGACACCGACGAGGACGTCTTCCGCGCGGCGGAGGAGCTCGGTATCGACCTGTCCCGGCGTGAGCCGAGCAGCGTCGAAGAGGTCTGACGGGCCTGACGGGGGGCTCCGACGAGAGCCCCCCGTCATCCCCGGGACCGTTCAGACCATGATTGAGACTCGACCCCGAAAGAGGGATTGACGCACAGTGCTCGACGTCAACTTCTTCGACGAGCTGCGGATCGGCCTTGCCACCGCGGACGACATCCGAACCTGGTCCCACGGCGAGGTCAAGAAGCCGGAGACCATCAACTACCGCACGCTCAAGCCCGAGAAGGACGGACTCTTCTGCGAGAAGATCTTCGGTCCGACCCGGGACTGGGAGTGCTACTGCGGTAAGTACAAGCGTGTCCGCTTCAAGGGCATCATCTGCGAGCGTTGCGGCGTCGAGGTCACTCGCGCCAAGGTGCGACGCGAGCGGATGGGCCACATTGAGCTGGCCGCTCCCGTTACCCACATCTGGTACTTCAAGGGCGTTCCGTCGCGTCTTGGCTACCTGCTGGACCTCGCGCCGAAGGACCTCGAAAAGGTCATCTACTTCGCCGCGTACATGATCACGTTCGTGGACGACGAGCGCCGCACCCGCGACCTCCCGTCGCTGGAGGCCCACGTCTCCGTCGAGCGCCAGCAGATCGAGAACCGCCGTGACGCGGACCTCGAAGGCCGGGCCAAGAAGCTCGAGACCGACCTGGCCGAGCTCGAGGCCGAGGGCGCGAAGGCCGACGTACGCCGCAAGGTGCGCGAAGGTGCCGAGCGCGAGATGAAGCAGCTGCGTGACCGCGCCCAGCGCGAGATCGACCGCCTCGACGAGGTGTGGGCCCGCTTCAAGAACCTCAAGGTCCAGGACCTCGAGGGCGACGAGCTCCTCTACCGCGAGCTGCGTGACCGCTTCGGCACGTACTTCGACGGCTGCATGGGCGCCGCGGCGCTGCAGAAGCGCCTGGAGTCCTTCGACCTCGAGGAAGAGGCCGAGCGCCTCCGCGAGATCATCCGTACCGGCAAGGGCCAGAAGAAGACCCGCGCGCTCAAGCGCCTCAAGGTCGTCTCCGCGTTCCTGCAGACCAGCAACAAGCCCAAGGGCATGGTTCTGGACTGCGTGCCGGTGATCCCGCCGGACCTGCGTCCGATGGTGCAGCTGGACGGTGGCCGCTTCGCGACCTCCGACCTGAACGACCTGTACCGCCGCGTGATCAACCGCAACAACCGTCTGAAGCGACTCCTTGACCTCGGCGCCCCCGAGATCATCGTGAACAACGAGAAGCGCATGCTTCAGGAGGCCGTGGACGCCCTCTTCGACAACGGTCGTCGTGGTCGTCCGGTGACCGGTCCCGGTAACCGTCCCCTGAAGTCCCTCAGCGACATGCTGAAGGGCAAGCAGGGTCGTTTCCGTCAGAACCTTCTCGGTAAGCGCGTGGACTACTCCGCGCGTTCCGTGATCGTCGTCGGTCCGCAGCTGAAGCTGCACCAGTGTGGTCTGCCCAAGGCCATGGCGCTGGAGCTCTTCAAGCCGTTCGTGATGAAGCGCCTGGTCGACCTGAACCACGCGCAGAACATCAAGTCGGCGAAGCGCATGGTCGAGCGCGGCCGTACGGTCGTCTACGACGTGCTCGAAGAGGTCATCGCCGAGCACCCGGTGCTGCTGAACCGTGCGCCCACGCTGCACCGCCTCGGCATCCAGGCCTTCGAGCCCCAGCTGGTCGAAGGCAAGGCCATCCAGATCCACCCGCTCGTCTGCACCGCGTTCAACGCGGACTTCGACGGTGACCAGATGGCCGTGCACCTCCCGCTCTCCGCGGAGGCGCAGGCCGAGGCCCGCATCCTGATGCTGTCCTCGAACAACATCCTGAAGCCGGCCGACGGCCGTCCGGTCACGATGCCGACCCAGGACATGGTCCTCGGTCTGTTCTTCCTGACCACCGACGGTGAGCTCCGCGACGTCAAGGGCGAGGGCCGTGCGTTCGGCTCGACCGCCGAGGCGATCATGGCGTTCGACAACGGCGAGCTCGCGCTCCAGTCGTCCGTCGACATCCGCTTCCCGGTGGGCACCATCCCGCCGCGTGGCTGGGTGCCGCCGGTCGCCGAGGAAGGCGAGCAGGAGTTCCAGCAGGGCGACAGCTTCCGGCTGCGCACCACCCTGGGCCGCGCGCTCTTCAACGAGCTGCTGCCCGAGGACTACCCGTTCGTCGACTACTCGGTGGGCAAGAAGCAGCTCTCCGAGATCGTCAACGACCTGGCGGAGCGCTACCCCAAGGTCATCGTGGCGGCGACGCTCGACAACCTGAAGGCGGCCGGCTTCCACTGGGCGACCCGTTCGGGCGTCACCGTGGCCATCTCCGACGTCGTCGTGCCCGAGGCCAAGAAGGCCATCGTCAAGGGCTACGAGGACCTGGACGAGAAGGTCCAGAAGCAGTACGAGCGCGGTCTGATCACCAAGGACGAGCGCACGCAGGAGCTCATCGCGATCTGGACCAAGGCGACCAACGAGGTTGCCGAGGCGATGAACGCGAACTTCCCCAAGACGAACCCCATCTTCATGATGGTTGACTCGGGTGCCCGAGGAAACATGATGCAGATGCGACAGATCGCCGGTATGCGTGGTCTGGTGTCGAACGCGAAGAACGAGACCATCCCGCGTCCGATCAAGGCGTCCTTCCGTGAGGGCCTCACCGTTCTGGAGTACTTCATCTCCACGCACGGTGCCCGTAAGGGTCTGGCGGACACCGCCCTGCGTACCGCCGACTCGGGTTACCTGACCCGTCGTCTGGTGGACGTCTCGCAGGACGTGATCATCCGCGAGGAGGACTGCGGTACCGAGCGCGGCCTCAAGCTGAAGATCGGTGTCAAGAACGAGGCGGGTGTCCTCCGCAAGGCGGACGACGTCGAGACCTCCGTGTACGCCCGCATGCTGGCCGAGGACGTCGTCATCGACGGCAAGGTCATCGCGCCGGCGAACGTGGACCTCGGTGACGTGCTCATCGACGCCCTCATCGCGAACGGCGTCGAGGAGGTCAAGACCCGCTCGGTCCTGACCTGCGAGTCCGCGGTCGGCACCTGTGCCTTCTGCTACGGCCGCTCCCTGGCCACCGGCAAGCTGGTCGACATCGGTGAGGCGGTCGGCATCATCGCCGCCCAGTCCATCGGTGAGCCCGGTACCCAGCTGACGATGCGTACCTTCCACACCGGTGGTGTGGCCGGTGACGACATCACGCAGGGTCTGCCGCGTGTCGTCGAGCTCTTCGAGGCCCGTACCCCGAAGGGTGTCGCCCCGATCTCCGAGGCCGCCGGCCGCGTGCGGATCGAGGAGACCGAGAAGACGAAGAAGATCGTCATCACGCCCGACGACGGCAGCGAGGAGACGGCGTTCCCGATCTCCAAGCGCGCCAAGGTCATCGTGCACGAGGGCGACCACGTCGAGGTGGGCCAGAAGCTCACCATGGGTGCCACCAACCCGCACGACGTGCTGCGCATCCTCGGCCAGCGTGCCGTCCAGGTCCACCTGGTCGGCGAAGTCCAGAAGGTCTACAACTCGCAGGGCGTGTCGATCCACGACAAGCACATCGAGATCATCATCCGGCAGATGCTGCGCCGCGTGACGATCATCGAGTCCGGCGACGCGGAGCTCCTGCCGGGCGAGCTCGTCGAGCGCTCGAAGTTCGAGACCGAGAACCGTCGTGTGGTCACCGAGGGCGGTCACCCCGCCTCCGGCCGTCCGCAGCTGATGGGTATCACCAAGGCCTCGCTGGCCACCGAGTCGTGGCTGTCGGCGGCGTCCTTCCAGGAGACGACCAGGGTCCTGACCGACGCGGCGATCAACGCCAAGTCGGACTCCCTGATCGGCCTCAAGGAGAACGTCATCATCGGTAAGCTCATCCCGGCCGGTACGGGCCTCGCCCGCTACCGCAACATCCGGGTCGAGCCGACCGAGGAAGCCAAGGCCGCGATGTACTCGGCCGTCGGCTACGACGACATCGACTACTCACCCTTCGGCACCGGCTCCGGCCAGGCTGTCCCGCTGGAGGACTACGACTACGGCCCCTACAACGGCTGACAGTTCGTACGCGCGTGAGCGTGTGAGCGCATGAGAAGAAGCCCCCCGCGGCTCCGAGAGGAGCGGCGGGGGGCCTTTTCGTTCCCACGGAGGGGCGGGCGCGGGGGCAGGGTCAGGTCCGGCGGCGGCGCAGACCCGTCACCGTGACCGAGGTGAGGGCGAGGAGGGCGAGGGTGGCGGCGGCGAGGCCCGGGGTGAGGCCCTTCGGGGTGAAGGCGCAGGAGATCTTTTCGGTTCCGGGCGGGAGCTGGACGGCGAGGAGGCCGTGGAAGTCCCGCAGGGGGGCCGAGCACTGCCAGCCCGGGACGGCGGTCGTCGAGAGGACGGCCGTGCCGGTGGCGCCTCGGGGGAGGGCGGCTTCGATGGTGTGGCCGCCCGCCTTGACCTCGGTGGCGCCGGTGGCGGTGAGCTGCCGTACAGCTCGGGGGAGTACCAGTAGGCCTCGGAGCCGGGCCGGCACTGGGCGGCGTACGTCTGCTCGGTGGCCGTACCGGCGCGGCGGACCGGGGGGACGGCGTAGAGCGTGGCCCCGAGGACGGTCTCCTGGCGGGCGTAGACGCTGTCCGCCGGGTTGGGGGAGGCGTACGGGGCGGAGCGGACGGTGACCAGCGGGGGCGCGGGGAACTTCGAGCCCGTCCAGGTGTGCGGGGCGTCCCCCGGGCGGACCCGTGCGCCGATCGAGAAGATCGCGTCGAGGACCGGGTTGTCGGCGCCGAAGAAGGTCCGGCCGTCGTTCTTGAAGCCGTAGCCGAGCGGCTCCAGCGCCTGGTAGGTGACCTCGGGGAGGTAGCTGCTGTAGTACTGCGGTCCCTCCGCCTGGAGGGCGAGGGCGTCGTTGTACGAGGTCTGCGGCGCGCCCGAGTCCGTACGGTACGCGGGCCAGCCGTCCACGCCGCGCACGGCCTCGAAGTGGTGGGTGATCGACTGGTTCGACGTGGCGGCCGGCTTCGCCCAGCGCTCGCGCGCGCGGCGGGCGTCCGCGTTGGCCGCGGCGACGGTGGACTCGGCGAAGACGACGCCGATCATCAGGACCGCGGCCACGGGGAGGAGCACGCGGCGCTTCTCACCCAGGGTCAGGAGGACCAGGGCCAGCAGGGAGAGCGCCCCGCCGCCGAGGACCGCCGGCCAGGTCCAGCCGCCGAAGTCGTCCGTGTGGCGCAGGACGAAGGTGGCCGTGACGAGGAGGGCCGCGGCCAGTGCGAGGTGGAGGACGCGCGGGCGGTGGGCCAGGGCCAGCCAGGCGACGATCACCACCATGCCGCTGAAGACGAAGGCCTCGCGGTACGGGTTGCCGTTCGGCACCGCGAGCCCGTGCCACACGTACTGGGTCGGCGGGAACTGGAAGGACGCGACCACCAGCAGGATCGCGGCGGCCCACACCGGCGGGTCCTCTTCGCGATCGCCGTGTTGAGGACGAAGGTTCCCGCCAGGATCAGGCCGAGCGAGGCGATGTAGAGGCGCGGCCGGCCGCCCCAGAGGTGGGTCGCGGGGAGCATTCCGGCGAGGAGGATGTCGATCCGTACCGGGTCGAAGGCGCCGGCCCGGGTGGGCTGGGCGCCCCGCTCGACAGGAAGGACGGGAGGAGGAAGGGGAGGGTCAGCAGGATGCCGGTCCCGGAGGCGGTCGCCGCCCGCCACACCGCGCGCAGCCGCTGCGCGCCCGTCATGTCCCGGACGATCAGCCGGACGGCGAGCAGCACGCACGCGGCCATAGTCGCCATCATCGCGGTGTAGAAGTTGCCGAACCAGGCGAGGGCGACCAGCAGGGCCACGCCGGGACAGCGCCGCCCCTCCAGGCACCACTCGACCGCGATGCCGAGCAGCGGCAGGGCCACCAGGCCCCACAGCCACATCGGGATGTACGAGGCGTCGCTCAGCGCCCAGCCGCACAGGCCGTACGTGGCTCCGAGCACACCCCGCTGCAACCAGGGGCCGGGGTGCAGCTTGCCGAGGTACACCGTCATCAGGGCGGCGGCGGTGCCCATGGTGAGCGGGGTGACCGCGAAGACGGCCAGGTCCACGTGCTCGCGGGGGACCAGTACGGCCAGCCAGGAGAAGGGGTTGCCGAGGTACGTGTGGTAGTCGGACAGGAACTGCTGGCCGAAGCCGCCGCGCCAGGTGAAGAGCAGGTCGCCGGCGGCCTGCCCGTGGACCAGGTCCCAGAGCGCGCGGTGGAAGGGCACGTACTGGTTGGCCTGGTCGTTGACGGCCCGGCCGGTGTTGCCGAAGGGGAAGGTGCCGCGGGCCACCCAGGCCGCGCAGAAGGCGCCCGAGGTGACGAGGAACGCGAGGAGCGGACCGTGGAGGCGGGCGGGTCTCCGGCTCGGGGCCGGGCGGTCCGGAGCAGGAGGCGCGGTGACCTGCCGTGTGGGTTGCGAGGCGGCCACGCTGCCCAAAGCTCTGCTCGCTGCTGATCGACTCCCGCCGGCGGGACGACGACACGGCGAGACGGCGGGACGACGACACGGCGAGACGGCGAGGCGGTTTGTCCGGTCGTCCGGTCGTCCGGCTCGCCAGTGTAGGACCGCCGCGGGACCCCGCCGCTCGGGCGCCCGCGCCGGCCGAGCGGCCCGCCGAAGATCGCCGGCTCGCCCGCGACCGACGCGGTGCGCTCCGACTTGCTTTCGGCGTGTTCGTGTGCGGGGCTTTTGTTTTGACCGCAGTGGATGCGGTAGGTACGCTCTTACCTTGTGCCTGGGGTGTGCCTTGGCTCCCGTGCGTGTCCATCAGCCGCACTGGAGCCGCATCGGCCACCGCGATCCATGCGTCTCCGTGCTTGCGCGGAGGTCCGCCGGATCCGACACACCCGACCGCGTGGGTCGGCAAATGTTCCAGGTTAGCTCCACTAACGGCACACAGAAACCGGAGAAGTAGTGCCTACGATCCAGCAGCTGGTCCGGAAGGGCCGGCAGGACAAGGTCGAGAAGACAAAGACCCCCGCGCTTGAGGCTTCGCCCCAGCGTCGCGGCGTCTGCACGCGTGTGTTCACGACCACCCCGAAGAAGCCGAACTCGGCGCTGCGTAAGGTCGCGCGTGTGCGTCTGACCTCCGGCATCGAAGTCACCGCTTACATTCCGGGTGAGGGACACAACCTGCAGGAGCACTCGATCGTGCTCGTGCGTGGTGGCCGTGTGAAGGACCTGCCGGGTGTTCGTTACAAGATCATCCGCGGTGCGCTTGACACGCAGGCTGTCAAGAACCGCAAGCAGGCCCGCAGCCGCTACGGCGCCAAGAAGGAGAAGTAAGAATGCCTCGTAAGGGCCCCGCCCCGAAGCGCCCGGTCATCATCGACCCGGTCTACGCATCTCCTCTGGTGACGTCGCTCATCAACAAGATCCTCCTGAACGGCAAGCGCTCCACCGCCGAGCGCATCGTTTACGGCGCCATGGAAGGCCTCCGCGAGAAGACCGGCAACGACCCGGTCATCACGCTGAAGCGCGCGCTGGAGAACGTCAAGCCGTCGCTCGAGGTCAAGTCCCGCCGTGTCGGTGGCGCGACCTACCAGGTCCCGGTCGAGGTCAAGCCCGGCCGTCAGTCCACCCTCGCGCTGCGCTGGCTCGTCGGTTACTCCCGCGCCCGTCGCGAGAAGACCATGACCGAGCGCCTCATGAACGAGCTCCTCGACGCCTCCAACGGTCTGGGTGCTGCGGTCAAGAAGCGCGAGGACACGCACAAGATGGCCGAGTCCAACAAGGCCTTCGCGCACTACCGCTGGTAGTCCCACCCCACATCGAGACCGAGAGAAGACCGAAGCCTTATGGCTACCACTTCGCTTGACCTGGCCAAGGTCCGCAATATCGGGATCATGGCCCACATCGACGCGGGGAAGACGACCACCACCGAGCGCATCCTGTTCTACACCGGTGTGTCGTACAAGATCGGTGAGGTCCACGACGGCGCTGCCACGATGGACTGGATGGAGCAGGAGCAGGAGCGTGGTATCACCATCACGTCTGCCGCGACGACCTGCCACTGGCCTCTTGAAGAGGTCGACCACACCATCAACATCATCGACACCCCGGGTCACGTCGACTTCACCGTCGAGGTGGAGCGTTCGCTCCGCGTCCTCGACGGCGCCGTCACCGTGTTCGACGGTGTCGCGGGTGTCGAGCCGCAGTCCGAGACTGTCTGGCGTCAGGCGGACCGCTACGGCGTCCCGCGTATCTGCTTCGTCAACAAGCTCGACCGCACCGGTGCCGAGTTCCACCGCTGCGTCGACATGATCGAGGACCGCCTCGGCGCGGTTCCGATCGTCATGCAGCTCCCCATCGGTGCCGAGATGGACTTCCAGGGCGTTGTCGACCTGGTCACCATGAAGGCGTTCGTCTGGTCCGCCGAGGCGACCAAGGGCGAGATGTACGACATCGTCGACATCCCGGCCACGCACACCGAGGCCGCTGAAGAGTGGCGCGCGAAGCTGATCGAGCAGGTCGCCGAGAACGACGACCAGATCATGGAGCTGTTCCTCGAGGGCGAAGAGCCCTCGATCGAGCAGCTGCACGCCGCCGTGCGTCGCATCATCATCGGTTCCGGCAAGGGCGAGGGCGCCACGATCACCGCGGTGTTCTGTGGCACGGCGTTCAAGAACAAGGGCGTTCAGCCCCTGCTCGACGCCGTCGTCCGCTACCTCCCCTCGCCCCTGGACATCGAGGCCATCGAAGGCCACGACGTCAAGGACGCGGAGCTGGTCGTGAAGCGCAAGCCTTCCGACGACGAGCCCCTCGCGGCGCTGGCGTTCAAGATCATGAGCGACCCGCACCTCGGCAAGCTCACCTTCGTCCGGGTTTACTCGGGCCGCCTGGAGGCCGGCACTGCGGTGCTGAACTCCGTCAAGGGCAAGAAGGAGCGCATCGGCAAGATCTACCGCATGCACGCCAACAAGCGTGAAGAGATCGACGCGGTGGGCGCCGGTGACATCGTCGCCGTCATGGGCCTGAAGCAGACCACCACCGGTGAGACGCTGTGTGACGACAAGGCACCCGTGATCCTGGAGTCCATGGACTTCCCGGCTCCGGTCATCCAGGTCGCCATCGAGCCCAAGTCCAAGGGTGACCAGGAGAAGCTGGGTGTAGCCATCCAGCGTCTCGCGGAGGAGGACCCCTCCTTCCACGTTCACTCGGACGAGGAGACCGGCCAGACCATCCTCGGCGGTATGGGCGAGCTGCACCTCGAGGTGCTGGTCGACCGTATGAAGCGCGAGTTCAAGGTCGAGGCCAACGTCGGCAAGCCGCAGGTCGCGTACCGCGAGACGATTCGCAAGAGCGTCGAGCGTCACGACTACACCCACAAGAAGCAGACCGGTGGTACCGGTCAGTTCGCCAAGGTGCAGATCGCGATCGAGCCCATCACCGAGACCGACGGTCCGGCGTACGAGTTCGTGAACAAGGTCACCGGTGGCCGCATCCCGAGGGAGTACATCCCCTCGGTCGACGCGGGTGCGCAGGAAGCCATGCAGTTCGGCATCCTGGCCGGCTACGAGATGACTGGCGTCCGCGTCATCCTTCTCGACGGTGGCTACCACGAGGTCGACTCCTCCGAGCTCGCGTTCAAGATTGCCGGCTCGCAGGCCTTCAAGGAGGCCGCGCGCAAGGCTTCTCCCGTGCTCCTCGAGCCGATGATGGCCGTAGAGGTCACCACGCCCGAGGACTACATGGGTGACGTCATCGGCGACATCAACTCCCGCCGTGGCCAGATCCAGGCCATGGAGGAGCGCCACGGCGCTCGCGTCGTGAAGGGCCTCGTGCCCCTTTCGGAGATGTTCGGCTACGTCGGAGACCTCCGCAGCAAGACCTCGGGTCGCGCCAGCTACTCGATGCAGTTCGACTCCTACGCCGAGGTTCCCCGGAACGTCGCTGAGGAGATCATCGCGAAGGCCAAGGGCGAGTAACTCTTCCGAGTACACGCTTTAGGCTTGTCACCGGAGCCTCTGGGGCAACAGGAGCAAAACTCCCGTTGCCCCGGGGGAACCGGCAATCCAGCAAAGATCACCTGGCGCCGATGAGTTAAGGCGTACAGAACCACTCTCAGGAGGACCCCCGTGGCGAAGGCGAAGTTCGAGCGGACTAAGCCGCACGTCAACATCGGCACCATCGGTCACATTGACCACGGTAAGACGACCCTCACGGCCGCCATTACCAAGGTGCTGCACGACAAGTACCCGGACCTGAACGCGGCCTCGGCCTTCGATCAGATCGACAAGGCTCCTGAGGAGCGCCAGCGCGGTATCACCATCTCGATCGCGCACGTCGAGTACCAGACCGAGGCGCGTCACTACGCCCACGTCGACTGCCCGGGTCACGCGGACTACATCAAGAACATGATCACCGGTGCCGCCCAGATGGACGGTGCCATCCTCGTGGTCGCCGCCACCGACGGCCCGATGCCGCAGACCAAGGAGCACGTGCTCCTGGCCCGCCAGGTCGGCGTTCCGTACATCGTCGTCGCCCTGAACAAGGCCGACATGGTGGACGACGAGGAGATCCTGGAGCTCGTCGAGCTCGAGGTTCGTGAGCTCCTCTCCGAGTACGACTTCCCGGGCGACGACCTGCCGGTCGTCCAGGTCTCCGCGCTGAAGGCGCTCGAGGGCGACAAGGAGTGGGGCGACAAGCTCCTCGGCCTGATGGACGCCGTCGACGAGGCGATCCCGACCCCGCCGCGTGACACCGAGAAGCCGTTCCTGATGCCCGTCGAGGACGTCTTCACGATCACCGGTCGTGGCACCGTCGTCACCGGTCGTATCGAGCGTGGTGTCCTGAAGGTCAACGAGACCGTTGACATCATCGGCATCAAGCCCGAGAAGACCACCACCACGGTCACCGGCATCGAGATGTTCCGCAAGCTGCTCGACGAGGGCCAGGCCGGCGAGAACGTCGGTCTGCTCCTCCGTGGCATCAAGCGCGAGGACGTCGAGCGCGGCCAGGTCATCATCAAGCCCGGTTCGGTTACGCCGCACACCGAGTTCGAGGCCGCCGCGTACATCCTGTCGAAGGACGAGGGTGGCCGTCACACCCCGTTCTTCAACAACTACCGCCCGCAGTTCTACTTCCGTACCACGGACGTAACGGGCGTCGTGACGCTGCCTGAGGGCACCGAGATGGTCATGCCCGGTGACAACACCGACATGACGGTCAACCTCATCCAGCCGGTCGCGATGGAAGAGGGCCTGAAGTTCGCCATCCGCGAGGGTGGTCGTACCGTGGGCGCCGGCCAGGTCACCAAGATCAACAAGTAATTGTTGCTCTGACCTGGTAGCTCGCGCGAGCGGGCACCATGACCGCCACGGCCAGTTCGGTGGAGCGCGGCAGCGCCAGGGCGACCAGCCG
>NZ_JBSFTP010000090.1:0-28822 GCF_053591315.1 Streptomyces sp. NPDC003042 | reverse complement strand
GCCGGCCCCGCGCGGCATCCCGCAGATCGAGGTCTCCTTCGACATCGACGCCAACGGCATCATGCACGTCACGGCCAAGGACCTCGGCACGGGCAAGGAGCAGAAGATGACCGTCACCGGCGGCTCCTCGCTCGGCAAGGACGAGGTCGACCGGATGCGGCAGGAGGCCGAGCAGTACGCGGAGGAGGACCACCGCCGCCGCGAGGCCGCCGAGTCCCGCAACCAGGGTGAGGCGCTCGTCTACCAGACGGAGAAGTTCCTCGTCGACAACACGGAGAAGGTCCCGGCCGACGTCAAGACCGAGGTCGAGACGGCCGTCGGTGAGCTGAAGGACAAGCTCAAGGGCGAGGACGCCGCCGAGATCCGTACCGCGACCGAGAAGCTCGCCGCGGTCAGCCAGAAGCTGGGCCAGGCCATCTACGCCGACGCCCAGGCCGCGCAGGGCGCTGCCGGCGCCGAGGGTGGTCAGCAGGCGAAGGCCGAAGACGATGTCGTCGACGCCGAGATCGTCGACGACGAGAAGCCGAAGGGTGGCGCTGTCTGATGTCGGAGGAGACGCCGGGCTTCGACGAGAAGCCCGAAGTCCCCGCCGGCGCCGACGCGGACGACGTCGAGCCGAAGGCCGCCGACTCCTCTCAGGAGGAGGCGGCCCCCGCCGGGGACGCAGTTCAAGGCCATGGGCAGGAGACTGCTCTGCTGGCGCAGCTGGACCAGGCCCGTACCGCACTCGCCGAGCGCACCGCGGACCTCCAGCGGCTCCAGGCGGAGTACCAGAACTACCGCCGCCGGGTGGAGCGGGACCGGATCGCCGTCAAGGAGATCGCGGTCGCGTCCCTCCTGACCGAACTCCTTCCGACCCTGGACGACATCGGCCGGGCGCGGGAGCACGGCGAGCTGGTCGGCGGCTTCAAGTCGGTGGCCGAATCGCTGGAGACGGCCGCCGCCAAGATGGGGCTGCAGCAGTTCGGCAAGGAGGGCGAGCCCTTCGACCCGACGATCCACGAGGCCCTGATGCACTCGTACGCGCCGGACGTCACCGAGACGACCTGCGTGGCGATCCTGCAGCCGGGGTACCGGATCGGCGAGCGTACGATCCGTCCCGCGCGGGTCGCGGTGGCCGAGCCCCAGCCGGGGGCGGCGCCCGCCGCGAAGTCCGAGTCCGCGGACGGCGACACGCCGTCCGACAAGGACACGGATGCTCCCGACGAGGGCTGACGTCGAACATGTAGGGACAGGGATCCGAGAGGAGGGCCACCGGGGATGAGCACGAAGGACTTCGTCGAGAAGGACTACTACAAGGTCCTCGGTGTCCCGAAGGACGCGACCGAGGCCGAGATCAAGAAGGCGTACCGGAAGCTCGCGCGCGAGTTCCACCCGGACGCCAACAAGGGCGACGCCTCGGCCGAGGAGCGCTTCAAGGAGATCTCCGAGGCGAACGACATCCTCGGCGACGCCAAGAAGCGCAAGGAGTACGACGAGGCCCGCGCGCTGTTCGGCAACGGAGGCTTCCGCGCCGGTCCGCCGGGCGCGGGCGGCGGCTCGTTCAACTTCGACCTGGGCGACCTCTTCGGAGGGACCCAGGCCGGTCAGGCCGGCGGCTTCGGCGGCGGTCTGGGCGATGTCTTCGGCGGCCTGTTCAACCGCGGCGCCGGCGCCGGTACGGGCACCCGTGTCCAGCCGCGCCGCGGCCAGGACATCGAGTCCGAGGTCACCTTGTCCTTCACGGAGGCGGTGGACGGGGCCACGGTCCCGCTCCGCATGTCCTCCCAGGCGCCCTGCAAGGCCTGTTCCGGCACCGGCGACAAGAACGGCACCCCCCGGGTGTGCCCGACCTGTGTCGGCACCGGCCAGGTCTCGCGCGGCAGCGGCGGCGGCTTCTCGCTGACCGACCCCTGCGCCGACTGCAAGGGCCGCGGTCTGATCGCGGAGACCCCCTGCGAGGTCTGCAAGGGCAGTGGGCGGGCCCGCAGTTCCCGGACCATGCAGGTCAGGATTCCGGCGGGCGTCTCCAACGGCCAGCGGATCCGGCTGCGCGGCAAGGGCGCTCCGGGCGAGCGCGGCGGCCCGGCGGGCGACCTCTACGTCGTCGTCCACGTCGACAGCCACGCGGTGTTCGGCCGCCGGGACGACAACCTCACGGTGACCGTCCCGGTGACCTTCGCGGAGGCGGCCCTGGGCGCCGAGATCAAGGTCCCGACGCTGAACGGCCCCTCGGTCACGCTGAAGCTCCCGCCGGGCACCCCCAACGGCCGTACGATGCGGGCCCGCGGCAAGGGTGCGGTCCGCAAGGACGGCACCCGCGGCGACCTGCTGGTCACGGTCGAGGTGACGGTCCCCACGGAGCTGTCCGACAAGGCCCGCGAGGCCCTGGAGATGTACCGCGACGCGACGGGTTCCCAGGACCCGCGCGCCCTTCTGTTCGAGTCCGCGAAGGGAGCATGACATGGACGGCCGCCGACGCCAGACCCGTCTGGGCAGTGGTGCGTACCAGCTGACCGACGACACCCCGGTCTACGTGATCTCGGTGGCCGCCCAGCTCTCGGGCCTGCATCCGCAGACCCTGCGCCAGTACGACCGCCTCGGTCTGGTCTCCCCGGACCGTACGGCCGGCCGCGGCCGGCGCTACTCCGCCCGGGACATCGAGCTGCTGCGCACGGTGCAGGCGCTGTCCCAGGACGAGGGCATCAACCTTGCGGGAATCAAGCGGATCATCGAGCTGGAGAACCAGGTCGCCGCGCTCCAGCAGCGCGTGGCCGAGCTCGCCGCGGCCGTGGACGGCGCGGCGGCCACGCTCCAGGCCCGGGAGGCCCAGGTCCACGCCTCGTACCGCCGCGACCTGGTCCCGTACCAGCCGCCGCAGCCGGGCAACGCGCTGGTCGTCTGGCGTCCCAAGCGTCCCCTGGACTGACCGCCCGGACTGACCGTCCTGACTGACCGCCCGGCCCGACCGCCCCGGACCGAGCGCCCCAGCACGCGCGAGAAGGCCCCGCCCTGAGTGATCCGGGCGGGGCCTTCGGCGTCCGCCCGCGGGCGGCGCCACGCTACTCGTGGGCCGTCAGGATGCCGGACTGGGCGATCAGGTAGCCCAGCTGGGCGCGGCTGCCGCTGCCGAGGGCCGTGGCGAGCTTGGCGATGTGCGTACGGCAGGTCCGTACGTTCATCCCCAGCCGGCGCGCGATGGCCTCGTCCACGTGCCCCTCGACCAGCAGCTGGGCGATGGAGCGCTGCACGCCCGAGATCCCGTCCGGCATGTGGGTGTACTTGACCTCCTCGCCCAGCGGCACGGCGCGGCGCCACAGCTGCTCGAAGACCTTGATGAGGTAGTCGACCAGGCCGGGGTGGCGCAGCTCCAGCGCGACGCGGCGGTCGTCGCTGACGGGGATGAAGGCCACGGTGCGGTCGAACACGATGAGGCGCTCGATCAGCTCCTCCAGGGTGCGGATCTCGACCTTGCCCGTGGAGATCCGGTCCACGTAGGCGAGCGTGCCCTGGCTGTGCCGCGCCGTGTGCTGGTAGAGGGTCCGGATGCTCACTCCGCGGTCGATCAGCGGCGCGTCGCGCTCCAGGGCCTCGCTGAGGGCGTAGGAGGGCCGCGCCCCGCCGGGCTGGACCGTCAGCATCTCCGTGTGGCACTCGGCCGTGGCGAGGTCCAGGGCGGCGTTGATCTGGTCGAATCCCTCCAGCACCGTGATGGCGTGGGTGTTGGCGGGGCTCTGGGCGCTGATGGTCAGGAACGGCTCGAATGCATCGGTGAGGTCGACGGCAGTGCGCCGCCGGTCCTGGATCTCCCGCTCCAGGGGATGCAGTCGCTGGGCCAGCGCGACGGCAGGGGGAACCGCGCGGAGCTGGTTCGCGTCGTCCGGATCGGGTCGCAGCAGAGCGAATTCAAGCAGGCAGGGGACGGTTTCCACTTCGCTCCGCGGCACCCTACCGGTGGTCAGCGCCGCCGCATAAAGGCGTGCCCCCTCGTCGCACAGAGATGTGACGGGGTGGGGATGTGTCGGGTTTGTGTCTCTTATGGGCAAATCTCCACCCCCCAGGGTCCTGAACATGCAAGAACATGATGCATCGTCCCTGTGGCCGTAACGTGCCTGAATGAGCCATGGTCTGACGTGCGGGGGAGAGGATTCCATCAAGTGAGGACGAAGCCGACCATGTACAAGAGAATGCTTCGCTCGGCGCTTGCCGTTGGTTTCTCCGCTGTTGCGGTTTTTGGGGCAGTCAGCGCCGTCCACGGCGATGCGGGGAGTCTGGCCAATGACAGCGGTTGGAACACAGTACCGGTGGACAGCGGTTGGAACGCCGCCCCCGCCGGTGAGCCCGACAGCGGCTGGAACATCGTGCCGGTGGACAGCGGGTGGAACACCGCTCCCGCCGGTGAGTCCGACAGCGGCTGGAACATCGTGCCGGTGGACAGCGGGTGGAACACCGCTCCCGCCGGTGAATCCGACAGCGGCTGGAACACGGCGCCTCTGAAGGCCGTCTGATGACCCCTGACGACCGGAACTTCCGGCGCGAGATGGCTTCGGCGTACCGGTCCGGATGGCAGTTCATCGATCTCGCCACCGCCATCCCGTACGCCGGCGACTCGTTGATGATCACCCTGTTCGGCCAGCCGATCGTCGTCGTACGCGAGGAGGACGAGGACGTCCGCGCCTACCGCTGCCTGCGCCGCCCCCGGGGCGCACCGCAGCCCGTCCGCTGCGAAGTGCGGTACGGCATGGTCTTCGTCAATCTCGATCAGCGTGACCACCAGCTCTTCGAACCCGATATCACCGCCGCCACCCCCCGCAGTGCCTGAAGCGATTCCCCCGTCGTTGCAGATCGCTCAGGCGCTTCCCCCACACAACGGCGCCATCGTGGACCTGACCACGATGGCGCCGTTGTGATGTCCGCGTCCAGTGGTTGAACCGGACAATCAACGGGAAGAGCCGGCCCGCCGCGTGCCTCAGGCCCGGCCCATCGCCCGGTCCAGGGTGATCTCCAGGACCACCCGGTCGGGGTTGGGCGACGGCACCCGCCCGTACCGCTCCGCGTAGCGCGCCACCGCGTCGGCGACCGACGCCTCGTCCGTACGGATCACCGCGCGCCCCTCCAGGGTCGCCCAGCGCCTGCCGGCCATCTGGCACACCGCCACCCGCGCCGAGCCGCCGGGCGCCTCCAGGACGTTGCGGATCTTCTTGCTGTTCTTGCTGCTGATCACCCGCGCGAGCCCCGCCCCGGGGTCGTACGTCACGCCCACCGGCACCACGTGCGGAGTGCCGTCGGGCCGCGGGGTGGTCAGGGTGCAGACGTGCCGCTCCCGCCAGAAGGCGAGGTACTCGGGCGTCGGGTTGAGTACGTCATGGGACATGCGTCGAAGCGTACGGGCGCGCCCTTGAGTGGAATAGACTCAACTTTGCAGAAGCTGATTCTGTCAGATCTACGCGATTGACCACCCCTCCGGAGAGGAGAAGTCACACATGGACGCCGAGCTGACCAACAAGAGCCGGGACGCCCTGAACGCAGCCACCAGCAGGGCCGTCAAGGACGGTCACGCCGACCTGACCCCCGCGCACCTGCTGCTCGCCCTGCTCGCCGGCCAGGACAACGAGAACATCATCGACCTGCTCGCCGCGACCGACGCCGACCAGGCCGCCGTACGGGCCGGCGCCGACCGGCTGCTCGCCGCCCTGCCCAGCGTGACCGGCTCCACGGTCGCGCCCCCGCAGCCCACCCGCGACCTGCTGGCCGTCCTCGCCGAGGCGGATGCGCAGGCGGGCAGGCTCGGCGACGAGTACCTCTCCACCGAACACCTCCTCATCGCCATCGCCGCCAAGGGCGGACCGGCCGGTGAGGTCCTTTCCGCCCAGGGCGCGACCGCGAAGAAGTTGCTGGCCGCCTTCGAGAACGCACGAGGAGGACGGCGGGTGACCAGCCCCGACCCCGAGGGCCAGTACAAGGCCCTGGAGAAGTTCGGCACCGACTTCACGGCAGCCGCCCGTGAGGGCAAGCTCGACCCGGTCATCGGCCGCGACCACGAGATCCGGCGCGTCGTGCAGGTCCTGTCGCGCCGTACGAAGAACAACCCGGTGCTCATCGGCGAGCCCGGTGTCGGCAAGACCGCCGTCGTCGAGGGCCTGGCCCAGCGCATCGTCAAGGGCGACGTCCCCGAGTCCCTGAAGAACAAGCGGCTCGTCTCCCTCGACCTCGGCGCGATGGTGGCCGGCGCGAAGTACCGCGGCGAGTTCGAGGAACGGCTCAAGACCGTCCTGGCCGAGATCAAGTCCAGCGACGGACAGATCATCACCTTCATCGACGAGCTGCACACGGTCGTCGGCGCGGGCGCCGGCGGCGACTCCTCCATGGACGCGGGCAACATGCTCAAGCCCATGCTGGCCCGCGGCGAGCTGCGCATGGTCGGCGCGACCACCCTCGACGAGTACCGCGAGCGGATCGAGAAGGACGCGGCGCTGGAGCGGCGCTTCCAGCAGGTGCTGGTCGCCGAACCGTCCGTCGAGGACACGATCGCGATCCTGCGCGGCCTCAAGGGCCGCTACGAGGCCCACCACAAGGTGCAGATCAACGACAGCGCGCTGGTGGCGGCGGCCACCCTCTCGGACCGGTACATCACCTCCCGCTTCCTTCCCGACAAGGCCATCGACCTCGTCGACGAGGCCGCGTCCCGCCTGCGCATGGAGATCGACTCCTCCCCGCTGGAGATCGACGAGCTCCAGCGCTCGGTGGACCGGCTGCGCATGGAGGAGCTGGCGCTGAAGAACGAGTCGGACCCGGCCTCGCTGGAGCGTCTCGACAAGATCCGCAAGGACCTCGCGGACCGCGAGGAGGAGCTGCGGGGCCTGACGGCGCGCTGGGAGAAGGAGAAGCAGTCCCTCAACCGGGTGGGTGAGCTCAAGGAGCGCCTGGACGACCTGCGCGGACAGGCGGAGCGGGCGCAGCGTGACGGCGACTTCGACGCCGCCTCCAAGCTGCTCTACGGGGAGATCCCGGCGCTGGAGCGCGAGCTGGTGGAGGCGACCGAGGCCGAGGCCGAAGTCGCGAAAGACACGATGGTCAAGGACGAGGTCGGCCCCGACGACATCGCGGACGTGGTCGGCGCCTGGACCGGCATCCCGGCCGGCCGCCTCCTGGAGGGCGAGACCCAGAAGCTGCTGCGCATGGAGCAGGAGCTGGGCCGCCGCCTGATCGGCCAGGAGGAGGCCGTACGGGCCGTCTCGGACGCCGTACGCCGCACCCGCGCCGGGATCGCCGACCCCGACCGCCCGACGGGCTCGTTCCTCTTCCTCGGCCCGACGGGCGTGGGCAAGACCGAGCTGGCCAAGGCGCTCGCCGACTTCCTCTTCGACGACGAGCGGGCCATGGTCCGGATCGACATGTCGGAGTACGGCGAGAAGCACAGCGTGGCCCGGCTCGTCGGCGCGCCTCCCGGCTACATCGGCTACGAGGAGGGCGGCCAGCTCACCGAGGCCGTCCGCCGCCGCCCGTACAGCGTGATCCTGCTGGACGAGGTCGAGAAGGCCCACCCCGAGGTCTTCGACATCCTGCTCCAGGTCCTGGACGACGGCCGCCTCACGGACGGCCAGGGCCGGACGGTGGATTTCCGCAACACCATCCTGGTCCTGACCTCGAACCTGGGCAGCACCTTCCTCATGGACCCGCTGACCAGCGAGGAGCAGAAGCGCGAGCAGGTCCTCAAGGTGGTCAGGGCGAGCTTCAAGCCGGAGTTCCTCAACCGCCTGGACGACCTGGTGGTCTTCTCCGCGCTGAGCCGCGACGAGCTGGCGCACATCGCGGAGCTCCAGGTCGGCCGCCTCGCGAAGCGGCTGGCCGACCGCCGGCTCACGCTGGACGTCACGCCCGAGGCGCTGGCCTGGCTGGCGGACAAGGGCAACGACCCGGCGTACGGCGCGCGCCCGCTGCGCCGCCTGATCCAGACGGCCATCGGCGACCGGCTGGCCAAGGAGATCCTCTCGGGCGAGGTCAAGGACGGCGACACCGTACGGGTGGACGTGGCGGGCGAGGACCTGCTGGTCGGCCGCGCGACGTAGGCGGGACGGGGGCCGCGGCCGACGGCCGCGGCCCTTACCCGCGTCCTACTCCTGTCCGCCCGGAGCGGATCGCGCGTGCGGGGGTGGACAGGGGGTATGCGCGATGGGGGAGGATGGCGAGTATCCGCACGAAGGGAAGTACACGGTGAGCATCGACCCGGCCTCGATTCCGAACTTCGGAGGGCAGCAGCCCGATCCGCAGGCCACAGGACCGGCGGGCCCCGTCGTCCCCGACCAGGACCTGGTCAAGCAGCTCCTGGAGCAGATGGAGCTCAAGTACGTCGTCGACGACGAGGGTGACCTCGCGGCGCCGTGGGAGGACTTCCGGACGTACTTCATGTTCCGCGGTGAGGACGAGCAGCAGGTCTTCTCCGTCCGGACCTTCTACGACCGTCCGCACGCGATCGACGAGAAGCCGCAGCTGCTCGAGTCGATCGACGACTGGAACCGCCGCACCCTGTGGCCGAAGGTCTACAGCCACACCCACGACGACGGCTCCGTCCGGCTGATCGGCGAGGCGCAGATGCTGATCGGCACCGGCGTCAACCTGGAGCACTTCGTGTCCTCCACGGTCAGCTGGGTCCGCGCGTCCATCGAGTTCGACAAGTGGCTCCTGGAGCAGCTCGGACTGGAGAAGGACGTCGACTCCCCCGGGGGCGACGAGAAGAAGGACGACGACGGCGAGTAGTCGTCACAGCGCCATGCGTCACAGCGGTACGCGCGCCACGAGGAGCAGGTACACCCCGTAGCCGTACGAGAGCCCGGCCAGGCACCCGGTCACCACGACCGCGGTGCGGGGCCGGGCTTTCGCCATGACGGCGGCGAGCGGCCGCTCGCCGACCCGGTACACGCCGACTGGCGGCAGCACCGCCTAGAGCCGCCGCAGGCGGTCCGCGGCCTCCTGGAGGACGTCCTTCTGCTTGCAGAAGGCCCAGCGGACCTGGGTGGCCCCGGCCGACCGGTCGTCGTAGAAGACCTGGTTCGGGATGGCGACCACGCCGCAGCGGGCGGGCAGGGCGCGGCAGAAGGCGAGGCCGTCCTTCTCGCCCAGCGGGGAGACGTCCGTGGTGATGAAGTAGGTGCCCTGGGGTCGGTAGACCTCGAACCCGGCGGCGGTCAGGCCGTCGGCGAGGATGTCGCGCTTGGCGGCGAGGTCCGCGCGGAAGGTGTCGTAGTAGGCGTCCGGGAGGGCGAGGGCCTCGGCGATGGCGTACTGGAAGGGCCCGGAGGAGACGTAGGTCAGGAACTGCTTCGCCGAGCGGACCGCCGAGACCAGGGCGGGCGGGGCGGTGACCCAGCCGACCTTCCAGCCGGTGAAGGAGAAGGTCTTCCCGGCCGAGGAGATGGTGACCGTGCGCTCGCGCATACCGGGCAGCGAGGCGAGAGGGGTGTGGCCGCCCTCGAAGACCAGGTGCTCGTAGACCTCGTCCGTGACGACGAGCAGGTCCCGCTCCACCGCCAGCTCGGCGATGGCGGCGAGCTCCTCGGGGGTGAGGACCGTGCCCGTCGGGTTGTGCGGGGTGTTCAGCAGGAGCAGGCGGGTGCGCGGGGTGACGGCGTCCCGCAGGGCGTCGAGGTCGGGGCGGAAGTGCGGGGCGCGCAGCGTGAGCGGGACGCGGACCGCGCCGGCCATGGCGATGCAGGCGGCGTAGGAGTCGTAGAACGGTTCGAGGGCGATGACCTCGTCACCCGGTTCGAGGAGGGCGAGCAGGGAGGCGGCGATGGCCTCGGTCGCCCCGGCGGTGACGAGCACTTCCGTGTCCGGGTCGTACGCCAGGCCGTAGAAGCGCCGCTGGTGCTCGGCGATCGCGGTGCGCAGCTCCGGGACGCCCGGGGCCGGCGTGTACTGGTTGCCCTTGCCGTCGCGGATGGCGCGCACGGCCGCCTCGGCGATCTCGGCGGGGCCGTCCGTGTCGGGGAAACCCTGGCCGAGGTTGATGGACCCGGTGCGGGCGGCCAGCGCCGACATCTCCGCGAAGATCGTGGTGCCGAAGGCCGCCAGACGGCGGTTCAGGAAGGGGCGGCTGCTGGGGCGGCTGCTGCTCACGGGTGCGTTCATGGGCGCCATCCTGGGGGGAACCTCTGGAGTTGCTCAAGTGTGCTTTGGCGCTGGTGGCCGGGGGGCATCCCCCCTTCACACGGGACGCAGGGGATCCCGGGCCCCGGGGGACCGGGGTGGAAGAAAGGGGCGAGGACATGATCCTGGCCGTCGTGATCGTGAGTGTGGTGGTGGTGATCGGGGGCGGCATCCTGGCCGCGCAGTCCCGCAGCAGGCGTGTGGCATTGGCGAAGCGCGGGACCGCGCCCCGTACGCACGGACGGAGCAGCGCGTCCGACACCAGTTGGTGGGCCGTCGGCGGTGTTTCGTCGTCCGGTTCGACGAGTTCCTGTTCGAGCGGCAGTTCCTCCTCCTGCGGCTCTTCGTCCTCGTCCTGCGGGTCGTCGTCTTCCTGCGGGGGCGGGTGCTGACCAGGCGCCCGGCCCTTGTGAACGGGGCGTCCGACGGGGACAACTTCCGTCGGGCGTCTTCTTGTTCGGCTCAGCGCTACGGCGTACGGGCGGCATGTTCTTGAACACCTGAACCGGGTAGCCCCCGGGGGGATGTAAACCCCGTCAAGTTGGGTAAATGCGCTGTGAGTGCCGTGCCTTTCATGATTCCCTCGGTTGAGTAGACCAGTCCTCGGACCTCCTGGACTTCCTGCGGACCCGTGCCGGTGTCCCCCCACCCGTTGACCTTTGCCGGCGGGCCCCGGCCCCTCTCCCTCGCGCGTTTGCGGAGCCGACTCATGCTCACGACCCTCCAGACCACTTACACCGACACGCGTGCCGACGATCTCGCCTGGGCCCTGGGACGGGACCGGCTGCCCGCCCTGGCCGTACTGAACCTCCAGCTCGCGGACGCGAAGGTGGAGCTGCGCCTGCTCGGAGCCTCCCATCAGGTGCTCCTGGAACAGGGCGACGTGCTCTGCTCGGAGACGGTCGCCTGCATGCCCGGCAGCAGTACGCCGCTGCCCCTCGGCGTGGCGAAGCGGGTGGGTGACTGGGAGTACGAGTTCGCCGCGCGCGTCGAGACCCTCTCGCGCGGCTCCTTCGCCGGGCGCGCCCAGGAACTGCTCGCGCTGGTCGCGGACCACCCGAACGGGCTGGCGGGCACCTTCCCGGGCAGCCCGCACGCCTTCACCGCCATGCTGGCGCAGAGCTACGAGGGCCAGGTGCGCTGGCGGACCTGGCACGCGTACCCGCAGGAGGGTCAACTGGTCGCCACGCGCACCCGCGTGGGCGTACGCATGGGAGCGGCCGTCTAGGTCCCCGTCGCGGCCTGTCCAGGTCCGGGCCGGTCGCGTCCCGGTCCCGGTCCCGGTCCGGGTCCGGTTCAGGGGCAGGAGGCTTGCGCGGCCATTACGCCAACTGGCCGGGCGCGCACGCCACTTGCACCCATGTGGGTGACAGGGTGCCGGTGGGTGGTGACGTACGGTTCGCTGCATGATCGACCGTTCCGCCCCCCGCGGGGTGCTGCCGGCGCCGGAGCCGCGGGGTGTGCAGACCGTCCCGGCCGCCCTGCCCGTACGGCCCCGGACCGGCCGACTCCTCGTCCTGGCCACCGTGTTCGTCTGCGCCGCCTGCGGGCTGGTGTACGAGCTGGAGCTGCTCGCCCTCGGCTCCTACCTCATCGGCGACTCCGTCACGCAGGCGTCCGTCGTGCTCTCCGTCATGGTCTTCGCCATGGGGGTCGGCTCGCTCCTCGCCAAACGGCTGCGCAGCCGGCCCGCCTTCGGCTTCGGCGCCATCGAGGCCGGACTCGCCCTGCTCGGCGGGTTCTCCGCCATGGCGCTGTACGCGAGCTTCGCCTGGCTGGGGGAGTCGCGGCCCGCGCTCGTCGCCTTCTCCTTCGCGATCGGGGTGCTCATCGGCGCCGAGATCCCGCTGCTGATGGTGCTGATCCAGCGGATCCGCCGACAGGACGCGGGCGGGGCCGTCGCCGATCTGTTCGCCGCCGACTACGTGGGCGCCCTGGTCGGCGGCCTCGCCTTCCCGTTCCTGCTGCTCCCGCTGCTCGGGCAGCTCACCGGGGCCCTGCTCACCGGCGCGGTCAACGCGGCCGTCGGCGGCGGCCTCGTCCTGTGGCTCTTCCGCCGCGACCTCAGCCGGCGCTGCCGCTGGCTGCTGATCACCGCGAACGTGACCGTGTTCGCCGTGCTCGGCTCCGCGACGCTGCTCGCCGACGACTTCGAGCGGCTCGCCCGCCGCGCCGTCTACGGCGGGGAGGTGCGGGTCGCCGTACGGACCGGGGTCCAGGAACTGGTGCTGACCGGGCCGTCCACCGGCTCCCCGCGCTCCCTGGAGCTGTACCTCGACGGGCGGCTGCGGGTCAGCGGATACGACGAGTACCGCTACCACGAAGCCCTGGTCCATCCCGTGATGACGGGCCCGCACGCCCGCGTCCTGGTCCTGGGCGGCGGCGACGGGCTCGCCGCCCGGGAGGTGCTGCGCTACCCCGACGTCGCCTCCGTCACCGTCGTCGAGCTGGACCCGGGCGTGGTCCGCCTCGCCCGCACCGACCCGATGCTCTCCGCCCTCAACGGCGGGGCGTTCGAGGACCCCCGCCTCGGGGTCGTCACGCAGGACGCGTTCCGCTGGCTGCGGGGGCAGGCCGCGCGGCACGGGTTCGACGTCATCGTCTCGGACCTCCCCGACCCCGGCATCACCCCCAGCACGAAGCTGTACTCGCAGGAGTTCTACGGGCTGGCCGCGCGCGCCCTGAACCCCGGCGGCCGCATCGCGGTGCACGCGGGGCCGCTGACCACGCGACCGCGTACGTACTGGACGGTCGAGTCCACCCTGCGCGCGGCCGGCCTGCTCACCACCCCCTACGGCTCCGGCGGCCGCCTCTCCGGCTTCGCCGCCGGACCGGACCGCAGCGTGGGTGGCGCCGGCAGGCCGGCGCAGGACTGGGGCTTCGTACTCGCCGCCCGCGAGCGGGTCCCCGAGCTGCGGGTGGACGGGGGTACGCCCGCCCTGCGCGAGGTGTCCACGCGGGCGCTCCAGGACGCCGCCCGGGACGCCGAGCGGAGCCGCCCGGCCGGGCTCCCGCCCTCGACCCTCCCGCACCCGCGCTACTGAACACCTCCACACCGAGGGCTCGCGTCCGTGTGCAGGGGAGGGTCTCGTCGGTAGGCTCGACCGCATGGAGCATCAGGTGTTCGTTCCGGTACCGGCAGAAGACCTCCGCGCCGTGCTGCGCGACCCCGCCCGGGTGGCGCGCTGCGTACCCGGGCTCCAGCAGGACGCGGACTCCGCGTCCGCGTCCGGGCCGGCGTCCGGGCGGCTCAAGGTGCGGGTCGGCGGCAACACCGTCACCTACCGGGGGGCGCTGCACGTCACCGAGCGGGACCCGGACCACTTCGACGCCGAGGGCAAGGGCACCGAGGTGCGGGGCAGCGGCTCCGTCGCCCTCTCGCTCACGCTGCGGCTGGTCCCGCACGAAGGCGGGACACGGCTGGAGTTCACCGGCGAGGCCACCGCCGACGGGCGGGCCGCCGGCTTCGCGCCGGAGACCGCCGCCACAGCGGCCCGGCGGCTGCTCGACCGGCTCGGCGCGAACCTGGCCGCTGCCGCCGCCACCGCTGCCGCCGCTGCCGCCGCGCCGGAGCAGTGGCAGGATCCCGTGGCCGAGGCCGAGGAGGCCGCCGACGCGGACGCCGACGCTTCCGAGGGCGGGGACGAGGGCAGCGAAGTCACCGCGTCCGTCTTCGACGCCGAGGTGCCGCCCCCGTCCCTCGACCCCTTCCTCGAAGGAGACCTCGGGGCCCTCGGCGACCTGGGGGAACTCGGTGACCCGGGCGAGGCGCGCCCTCCGGCCGAGGCCGCCCACGCCCGCCGCACGATGATCGGCCGCAGCGCCGAGGAAGTGGACCACGCACCCCCGCGCGGCCGCTACGCCCCGGTCCCGGCCCCCTCCACCGTCGGCGCGGGAGCGAGCCTGCGCTGGATCGCCCCGGCCGCCGCCCTCGCCCTCGCCTCGGCGGTCGTGGTGGGACGGGTGTTGCGCCGCCGCCGCTGAGCCCCCGTAGGGTCGCCGTATGAGCACGCAACTGAGCGCCGGCGGCGCCGACATCACCATCGACCAGGAGAACGGCTGCCGGATCAGCAGTCTGCGCGTCGACGGGACCGAGCTGCTGCGCCAGGGGGCGCACTACGGGTGCTTCCCGATGGTCCCCTGGTGCGGCCGCACCGCGTACGCGCGTTTCCGCGACGGGGCGACCGTCCACCAGCTGCCCCGCAACCACCCGCCGCACGCCCTCCACGGCTTCGGCCGTGACGCGTCGTGGCGCCCCGCCGGGGCGACCGGCACCCGGGCGGCCTTCACCTACGACCTGGCCGACCCCTGGCCGTACGAGGGCCGGGTGACTCAGATCTTCGAGCTGGCCGAGGACGCGCTGACGCTCACGCTGGGCGTGGAGACGTACGAGAACTCCTTCCCGGCCCAGGCGGGCTGGCACCCGTGGTTCAACCGCACCCTGACGTCCGGCGGCCCCGAGGTCCAGATCGCCTTCGACGCCGCCTGGCAGGAGGAGCGCGACGGCGACCACATCCCCACCGGCCGCCGTATCGATCCCGTACCCGGGCCCTGGGACGACTGCTTCGGGATGCCCGACGGCGTAGACGTCACCCTCACCTGGCCCGGCGCACTGGAGCTGAACGTCGCCAGCCGGGCCGAATGGGTGGTCGTCTACGACGAGCAGCCCGAGGCCGTCTGCGTCGAGCCCCAGTCCGGCCCGCCGAACGGCCTGAACACCCTCCCGCGGCTGGTCACCCCCGTCGACCCGCTGGAGATCTCCACGACCTGGACCTGGCGGCGGCTCTCGTAGCTCACCTTTAAGCTCAGGGGCATGAGTGACGTCAACGAAGTAACGCCGTCAGGCACACGCGATGCGCTTCTGCAGCAGATCAAGGACAAGGCCGTCGTGTACGGCAAGGTGACCCTCTCCTCCGGCCGGGAGGCCGACTACTACATCGACCTCCGCCGGATCACCCTCGACGGCGAGGCCGCCCCGCTGGTCGGCCAGGTCATGCTCGACCTCACCGCCGAGCTGGACTACGACTGCGTCGGCGGTCTGACCCTGGGCGCCGACCCGGTCGCCACCTCGATGCTGCACGCCTCCGCGGCACGAGGTAAGCGCCTCGACGCCTTCGTCGTCCGCAAGGCGCAGAAGGAGCACGGAATGCAGCGCCGCATCGAGGGCACCGACGTGAAGGGCAAGCGCTGCCTGGTCGTCGAGGACACCTCGACCACGGGCGGATCCCCGCTGACCGCCGTCGAGGCGGTCCGCGAGGCAGGCGGCGAGGTCGTCGCCGTCGCCACCATCGTGGACCGGGGCGCCGCGGACGCCATTGCCGAGGCCGGCCTGCAGTACCTCACCGGTTACCAGCTCGGCGACCTTGGCCTGTCCTGACCTGCGGTTTTCACGTCGGGCGGGATGTTTCACGTGAAACACTCCCGCCCGGTTCGCGCCATGTGGGGCACCGCCGGGTGGAGTGTCGCGCGGAGTCTGGAAAGATAGGCGCGACGATGACGTCGCCCCCAGGTCAGGGCCCGCAATAAGCACACTCCCCGCACATCCAAGGAGCGGACAGATGCCCATCGCAACCCCCGAGGTCTACAACGAGATGCTCGACCGGGCGAAGGCAGGCAAGTTCGCCTACCCGGCCATCAATGTGACCTCGACCCAGACCCTGCACGCTGCGCTGCGCGGCTTCGCGGAGGCCGAGAGCGACGGCATCATCCAGATCTCCACCGGTGGTGCGGAGTTCCTGGGTGGCCAGCACAACAAGGACATGGTCACCGGCGCCGTCGCCCTGGCCGAGTTCGCCCACGTCGTGGCCGGCAAGTACGGCATCACGGTCGCGCTGCACACGGACCACTGCCCCAAGGACAAGCTGGACGGCTACGTACGTCCGCTCCTGGAGGTCTCCGCCGAGCGCGTGGCCCGTGGTCTGAACCCGCTCTTCCAGTCGCACATGTGGGACGGCTCCGCCGAGACCCTGGCCGACAACCTGGCCATCGGCCAGGAGCTGCTCGCCAAGGCCGCCGCCGCGAAGATCATCCTTGAGGTCGAGATCACCCCGACCGGCGGCGAGGAGGACGGCGTCAGCCACGAGATCAACGACGAGCTGTACACCACCGTCGACGACGCGCTGCGCACCGCCGAGGCCCTGGGTCTGGGCGAGAAGGGCCGCTACCTCCTGGCCGCCTCCTTCGGCAACGTGCACGGCGTCTACAAGCCGGGCAACGTCGTGCTGCGCCCCGAGCTCCTCAAGGACCTCCAGGCCGGTGTCGCCGAGAAGTACGGCAAGGCCTCCCCGTTCGACTTCGTCTTCCACGGCGGCTCGGGCTCCTCGGCCGAGGAGATCGCCACCGCGCTGGAGAACGGCGTCGTGAAGATGAACCTCGACACCGACACCCAGTACGCCTTCACCCGCCCGGTCGCGGACCACATGTTCCGCAACTACGACGGTGTCCTGAAGGTCGACGGCGAGGTCGGCAAGAAGTCCACCTACGACCCGCGCACCTGGGGCAAGCTGGCCGAGGCCGGCATGGCCCAGCGCGTCACCGAGGCCTGCGCCAACCTGCGCTCCACCGGCACGAAGCTCAAGTAGTCCCGCCCGGCCGGGCCGCCGTCCGGCCGAGGGGACGCCGAAGGGGTCTGCTGGTCCGTCAAGGACCGGCGGGCCCCTTTCGCATGGGCAGAGGAGCCGGAGGTGACGTCCGAAGGTGACATACGACGGTGGACTGTGGGCGTGGGATGGTGTGAAATCTACAGACAGAAACGTACCCACGGTTATGTAATACCGACGGGGCAGGAGAGGCGACGCCACACATGAGGACAGAGCGACCCCAGGTGAAGCAGGACCGGGCTGTGCGCACGCGTCAGGCGATCCTGGAGGCGGCGGCCGTGGTGTTCGAGGAGCACGGGTACGAAACGGCCAAGCTCTCGGACATCGTCAACATCGCCAAGGTCACCAAAGGCGCGCTCTACTTCCACTTCGACTCGAAGGACGGGCTGGCCCAGGCCGTCATCGACGCGCAGAACGAGTCGCAGCCGGTGGTGCTGCCGCAGGCGTACAAGGCGCAGGAGTTCGTGGACTTCGGCATGGTGTTCTCGCACCGCCTGCGGCACGAGGTGCTCATGCGGGCGAGCGCCCGGCTCACGCTCGACCACGCGGGCCGCACCCTCGACAAGGCGGCCCCGTACGCGGCCTGGATCGACCTGCACGTCTCGGTGCTGGCGGAGGCCAAGCGCCGCGGTGAGCTGCTGCCGAACGTGGACCCGGTCGTTCCGTCGCGGATGATCGTGGGTGCCTTCGCGGGGCTGAACACCCTGTCCCAGACGCTCGGCCTGGATCTGGACCGGCAGGTGTCGGAGCTCTACACGCACGTGATGCCGAACGTGGTGGTCCCGGCCGTGGCGATCCGGCTGGACACCGCTCCCGGGCGGGGCGCGCGTGCGCTCTACGGACCGCAGGGCGTGCACGAGTGCCGCCACGGCTGCCTGGGCGGGGTGCCGCCGGTCGAGGAGCCGGACGAGGCGCCGGACGAGGCGCTGGTCGCGGCGCCCGCTCACGCGCCGGCCGTCGAGGTCGCGTAGGCGCTTGCCTTCCCGCCGATTTACCTCTTCCCAAAAAGATCCTTCCGGGTATCATTTTTTCGCCACCCTGCCCAGGGAGAACACTGTGGACATTGAGGTACTCGGAGCACCGCGGGTCACCGTGAACGGTGTGCCCATCACGGCCCCCACGCCGGAGTCCCGGCACGTCCTGGCGGTCCTCGCGGTCTGTCCCGACCGGGTGGTGCCCGTGTCCGTACTGGCCGACGAGCTGGGCCGCCGCATCCCGCCCGAGCACGCCCGCGCCGCCCTGCACCACGCCGTCCGCCGACTGCGCGAACGCTTCGCCGAAGCCCTCGGCGCAGGCACCGCGTCAGTACGAAACCCGGAGTCCGTGCTGTCCACGAGACCCGGCGGGTATCTTCTCGACACCGGCGGCGGCCGCTCCGACGTCCGGGAGTTCGCCCGCGAGGCGGGAGCCGGCTACCGGGCCATGGGGCGCGGCGACTTCGAGCAGGCGGCCCTGCGGCTGCGCCGCGCCCTCGGGCTGTGGACCGGCCCCGCCCTCGACGGCATCGACGCCGGCACCTGGCTCGGCGGGCGCATCGCGGTCCTGGACGCCGACCGGCTGTCCGTACTCGGCCAGTGGGTCGAGGCGGAACTCGCCCTCGGACGGCTGCGCGAACTGCGCCTGGAACTCGCGGGCCTGCGCGGCAGCGGGGGCCAGCACGCCGACGCCGCCTACCTGGCGGGACTGCGCCGCGCCGAAGCCCGCGTCGAGGCCCTGCGCGCCGCCCGCGCCGCCCGCACGGCCCCCGGACTGACCCTGGCGTGCGCCACCCGCTGCTGACCGCACCGCTGCTGACCGCGCCGCCGGCTGCCGGGCTGCCGGACCGTCGGGCTGCCCGGGGCGAGCCTTCCTTGACCCTTCGCCGCACGGAACCTAGGTTCGGGACGCCGGGTGAAAAACGGCTGGTCGGACGGGGGATGGGGGACCAGGATGCGTGGGGACGGCAACTGCGACGAGGACGACGGCCGCGAGGGGGACGGCTCACTGGCCGTACTGGAACTGCTCGCGGCGAAGGCCCCGCGGAGCCGGTACGACGCCCTGCTGGACGAGGCCCGCCGCGCGGGCGCCGACGCCGCACGCCTCGCCGAACTCACCCGGGCCGTGGAACTGGCCCATTCCTTACGGGCGAGCGCGAGCCGCCGCGAGCAGCGCGAGGCCGCCCTCACCGCCCTCGTGGACACCGCGCACGACCTGACCTCCCCCTACGACATCGACGGCCTGCTGCGCCTGATCACCCGTCGGGCCCGGCGCCTGCTGCGCTTCGACATGGCCTGGCTGTCGCTGAGCCGCCCGGACGGTTCGGCGTACGTACGCACCACCGAGGGCGAGACCACCGCGCTGAACGTCGGGCTCGAACTGGGCACCGGCCGGGGGTTGGGCAGCGTCGCCCAGAGCCGCCGCTCACCGGTGTGGACGGCCGACTACCTCGCCGACCGGACCATCGCGCACGCCCCCGGCATCGACGCCGTCGTCGAGGCGGAGGGGCTGCGCGCCGTCATCGCGGTCCCGCTGCGCCGCGGGGACTCCTCGCTCGGCGCGCTCTACGGATCCGACCGCGCCGTGCGGCAGTTCACCCCCGACGAGATAGGGATGCTGCTCTCCCTCGCCGACCTGGCCGCCGTCGCCATCGAGAAGGCCCGGCTGCTGGAGCAGACCCGGGACGAGGTCACCGAGCTGGAGGCGTTCGGCTCGCGGACCAACACCGCGCTCACCCGGGTCCGTTACCTCTGGCAGTGCCACGCCCGGCTGGCGGGGATGGTGTTGGACGGGGCGGGGCTCGCCACCCTCGCCCGCGCCACCGCCGACGCGCTGGACGGCGTACTCCAGGTACGGGATCCGGGCGGGCGGCCGTTGACCGCCACCGGCGAACTGCCCGGCCTCGACGAGGAGATGGTGACCAAGGGGGCCCTCCAGGCGCTGACCGACCGGCGCCCGGTCGGGCTGCCCGGCGACCTGTGGCTGGCCCCCGTCCTGGCGGGCGCCGAGGACCTCGGGGTGCTGCTGCTGAGCGCGTCCGCCCCGCTGGCCGACGAGGACGTCCGGCTGCTCCAGCTGGCCGCCCAGTCGGTGGCCTCGCTGATGCTGATCCAGCGGGGCACGGCCGCCGCCGAGGGACCGGTCCACGACGAGCTGCTGGCCGACCTGCTGGAGCGGCCGGACTGCGTCGACCTGCACCTGCTGGAGCGCACCCGCCGGCTCGGCATCGACCTCGACCGCCCGCACGTGGTGGTCGTCGCCCGGCCGGAGGGCGGCGAGCTGGGCAAGGCCGTGGCCTGGGCGTCCTCGTACGCGTACCGCATGGGCGGGCTCAAGGGCGTCCGCCGGGGCTGCATCGTGCTGGTCCTGCCGGGGACGGACGCCTCGGCCGCCGCCCACCGCGCCTCCGGCGAGCTGTCGCCGATGCTCGGCCACGCCGTGTCCACCGGTGCCGCCGGTCCCACCGGGAGCCCCGGGGAGGTCGCCCGGGTGTACGCGGAGGCGGTGCGCTGCCTGGACGCGCTGACCGCGCTCGACGGGGTGGGCGGCACGGCGTCCCTGCGCGAGCTGGGCTTCCTCGGACTGCTGCTGTCCGCCGACCACGACGTGGAGTCGTTCATCGCGTCCACGATCGGCCCGGTCCTGGAGTACGACACGGACCGGCTGACGGAACTGACCCGCACCCTGGACGCGTACTTCGCCTCCGGCGCCAGCCCCACCCACGCCGCCGAGGTACTGCACGTCCACCCCAACACGGTCTCGCGCCGCCTGGAGCGGATCGCCGAACTCCTGGGCCCGGAATGGCAGAAGCCCGGCCGCGCCCTGGAGATCCAGATGGCCCTGCGCCTGCGCAAGGCCCGCACGGTCCTCCACGACCGCCGCACGGCTGCCGACCGGCGCAACGACATCTAGGCATGTCCGGCGGATCACTGCCGGGCCCGGCGGATGACGGCCGGGCCCGGTGGATCACGGCCGGGCCCGGCCGTGGCCCGGTGAATCCGGCCGGTCACAGCGCCGGCTCAGCGGATAGCGTCCCGTCCCCGCCAGGGCGCGGGCCGCGTGGGCGATCGAGGCCAGGGTGACGTGCCGGTGCCAGCCTGGTAGGGCGCGGCCGGCGAAGTCGCGCAGGCCCGCCTCCTGGCCGCTGTGCTCCGCGGCGAAGTCCACCCGGCGGCCCTGCTTGGTCAGCCGCAGCAGCGGGCCCACGGGGAGCCGTACGAGGTCGGTGACCCACACCTGCGCAGGAGGGCGCCGCGGGTCGGTCCATTCGCCGACCAGCAGCAGGTGGCGGCGGCGGGCCGGTGACGGGTCGGGCATCATCACCCGCACGGCGACCGCGAGGGTGCTGCGGTGACGTCCCGCCCGGTGCGCGGGGTCCGGATCGGTCCACTCCACCGGGGTGCACAGCCCCTTGACGGACTGCAGGATGTCCCGCGCGCTGCGGGCTCCGGCGTCGTGCCCGGGCAGCGCCGGATCCGTGACGAGCAGCGGGGTGGTGGGGCTCGCGCGGGCGATGACGGGGAGCCCGGCCTCGGCGAAGCGGTTCATCGTGGAGCGGGTGCCGATCCGGCGGATGTCGAGGACCACCGGGCGGGGCGGGCTGTTCGTCACCGATCCGGCGCTGCGTCGTACGGTGTCGATGACCGCCTGCGCCGCGCATTCCTCGTACACGGCCTGCGCGGCGTGTTCCCCGGGGCCGCCAGGGGGTCCCGGGGCACCGTCCGCGTCGGGCAGGAACATCCGCCAGCCGACCGGCGTCACCAGGCCGGCCGAGGCGAACCACGTCCCGAAGGCCTGCTGCCCCCGGAACATCTGCCCCTGGTGCGGGTCGAAGCGGTGCGCCACGCCCACCGAGTGCTCGCCGCCCTTCGGGATCGCCATCGGCTGGGCGACCCACGCGGTCAGCGGAGTGGCCGCTTCCAGAAACCCTGACAGCGCGTCGCGGATCGGCTCCCAGTCCCAGGTGGAGCTGGAGATGAAGTGGTGCGTGCTCTGCTCGGCCGCCGCCCCGCCGACGTGTCCCGCGATGCCGCGCATCGACTTGCGGCCCGGGAGGGCCAGCAGGCCCTGGACGTACTGGCGGCCCTTCTCCCGCTGGTCCTTGCGCCGCAGCGAGGCGAAGACGGTGGAGCACAGGTCGTCGGCCGCCTCGCGGACCGGATCCCGCCGGGAAGCGAACGCCGTCCGCCCGTTCGTCGTCCCGGCCATTGTCCCGGCCATCGTCCCGTTGCTCGTCCCCGTGACTGCTGCCCTGCTCATGACCGTTTTCACGACATGCCCCCTCGGCGTGCGTCGACTGCACCTCCACCGTCCGTCGAGGACCCCCGTCCCGGGGAGGTGCGCAGGCCACCGCACTTGCCCCGGAGGTGGTGGGGGCCCCACCACCCGGAGGCGGGGCGCACCCCTTACTTGACGGACTGGCGGCCCGCGCGTGGCCCCCGTGCCGGGGATCGGGCACGGTCTCGTACGGGTCCCGGAACGCGAGAGGTGAGCAGCGGCGTGCAGTTCGGCATCTTCTCGCTCGGCGACGTCACGCCCGACCCGCTCACCGGCCGTCCGCCGACCGAGCACGAGCGGATCAAGGCCGTGACCGCCCTCGCCGTGAAGGCGGAGGAGGCCGGGCTCGACGTCTTCGCCACCGGCGAGCACCACGCCCCGCCCTACGTCTGCTCCTCGCCGCCGACCCTGCTGGCGTACGTCGCCGCCCGCACCGAGCGGCTGGTCCTCTCCACCGCCACGACGCTCGTCACCACCAACGACCCCGTGCGGATCGCGGAGGAGTACGCGCTGCTCCAGCACCTCGCCGACGGCCGGGTGGACCTGATGATGGGCCGGGGCGACACCCCGAACGTCTACCCCTGGTTCGGCCAGGACCTCCGCCAGGGCCTCGCGCTGGCCCGGGAGAACTACGCCCTCCTGCACCGGCTCTGGCGTGAGGAGGACATCGACTGGCAGGGCCGCTCCCGCGCCCGCCTCGACGGCTTCACGTCCACACCCCGCCCGCTGGACGGCGTACCGCCCTTCGTGTGGCACGGCGCGGTCCGCTCCCCGGAGACGGCGGAACGGGCCGCGTACTACGGCGACGGCTTCTTCGCGAACAACCTCTTCGCCCCCGTCGAGCACTACGCCCGCCTGGTGGACCTGTACCGCGGCCGCTACGCGGAGCACGGCCACGGCACCGCCGAGCAGGCCGTCGTCGGTCTCGGCGGCCAGCTCTTCCTGCGGGGGCGCTCCCAGGACGCGGTGCGCGAGTTCCGCCCGTACTTCGACCGCTCGCCGGTCTACGGGGGCCGCGAGTCCCTGGAGGAGTGCACCGCCCGGACCCCGCTGACCGTCGGCAGTCCCGGCGAGGCGGTGGAGAGGATCCTGACCTTCCGGGAGGCGTACGGGGACTACCAGCGCCAGCTCTTCCTGCTGGACCACTCGGGGCTGCCGCTGAAGACGGCGCTGGAACAGATCGACATCCTGGGGGAGCACGTCGTCCCGGTCCTGCGCCGCGAACTGTCCCCGCCCGGCGCCCGGCGGCGCGAACTGTCCCCGCCCGGCGCCGGGCCGACAGCCCGACGGCCGGGTCATCGGACACACTGAACCCATGTCGATTCACCAGAACCTGCTCGGGGGCCCCGCCCCCACCCACCTGCCCGACGAGCCCGCGCCCCGCGAGGCCCTCGCCGCCGGGACCGACCCGGCCGAGGTGGCCGCCGCGCACCCGACGTCCTCCCTGGCCTGGGCCACCCTCGCCGACCAGGCCTTCGCCGCCGGCCGCACGATCGAGTCGTACGCGTACGCCCGTACCGGCTACCACCGCGGCCTCGACGCCCTGCGCCGCGCCGGCTGGAAGGGCCACGGCCCGGTGCCGTGGGAGCACGAGCCGAACCGCGGTTTCCTGCGCGCCCTGAACGCCCTGGCCCGCGCCGCCGGAGCCATCGGTGAGAAGGAGGAGTACGAGCGCTGCTCGACCTTCCTGCGCGACTCCTCCCCGACGGCCGCGGACACACTCGCATAACTCCCCTAGAGGGCATCCCGGTCCCTTGCTTATGATGCGAGGCAGGGGACCGGGGCTCCACTTACCTCACCGGAAGGAGCGGACCGCTACCCGGAAGCACGTGTCGAGGAGACAGAAATGTCGCACGCCCTTGATGCCTCCGGAGCCGGTTCGGACACCCCGAACCTCGACTTCGCCGGCACCACCCCCTACGAGGACTACGTCCAGGCCGACGTCCTCACCCACCTCCAGCACCTCCGCTCGGACGACCCCGGCGAGATGGTCTTCCTGGTCACGACCCAGGTCATGGAGCTGTGGTTCACGGCCATCGTCCACGAGTGGGAGACGGCGGCCCGTGGCCTGCGCCAGGACGACATCCCCGTCGCGATGGACGCGCTGAAACGATCCCTCCGCGAGCTGGAGGCCCTGAACGCCTCCTGGCGACCGCTGGCCCAGCTCACTCCGTCGCAGTTCAACGCCTATCGCTCGGCGCTCGGCGAAGGTTCCGGTTTCCAGTCCGCGATGTACCGCCGCATGGAATTCCTGCTCGGCGAGAAGTCGGCGTCGATGCTGGTCCCGCACCGCGGCGCGCCCCGCGTCCACGGCGAACTGGAGAAGGCGCTCCACGAGCCCAGCCTCTACGACGAGACCCTGCGCCTGCTCGCCCGCCGCGGCCTGGCGGTACCGCAGGAGGTCCTGGACCGCGACCTGGCCCAGCGCTACGAGCCGTCGCCGGAGGTCGAGGCGGTGTGGACGGCCCTGTACGCCGAGCCCGCCGGCCCGCACGCCGACCTGCACCGGCTCGGCGAGGTCCTCACGGACGTCGCGGAGCTGGTCTGGCGCTGGCGCAACGACCACCTCGTGGCGACGCGGCGCGCGATGGGCGCGAAGACCGGTACGGGCGGCTCGGCCGGGGTGACCTGGCTGGAGAAGCGCGCGCAGAAGAACGTCTTCCCCGAGCTCTGGACGGCGCGCAGCTATGTCTGACGCCAACCCGACCCCGGGCCCGGACTCGATACCGGTCGATTCGGCCTCGCCGGCTTTTGAGGCGCGGGTGTCTGGGGGCGGAGCCCCCAGTGGGCCCCGCGCCTCAAAGGATCTCCCGGCCCCCGCCACGGACCTCGTAGAGCTGGCGGCGCGGCTCGACGACGCCGACGGCCTCGGCAAGCTCCGCGAGCGGTTCACCCTCCCCGACGGCCTCGTCTACCTCGACGGGAACAGCCTCGGCGCGCTCCCGGCCGGTGTCCCGGACGCAGTGAGCGACGTCGTGCGTCGGCAGTGGGGCGAGCTCCTGATCCGGTCCTGGGACGAGAGCGCCTGGTGGACCGCCCCCGAGCGGATCGGCGACCGCATCGCCCCGCTCATCGGCGCGGCCCCCGGCCAGGTCACCGTGGGCGACTCGACCAGCGTCAACCTGTTCAAGGCCCTGGTCGGCGCCGCCCGCCTCGCGGCGGCCGCCGCCCCCGGCCGGAGCCGGATGCTGGTCGACGCGACCACCTTCCCGACGGACGGCTACATCGCCGCGTCCGCCGCCCGGATGACCGGCCTGGAGATCGTCCCGGTCGACCCGGCCGACGCGGTGGCGGAGATGACGTCGGACACCGCCGTGGTGCTGCTCAACCACGTCGACTACCGCACGGGCCGTCTCCACGACCTGGCCGCCCTCACCACGGCGGCGCACGCGGCCGGCGCCCTCATCGTCTGGGACCTCTGCCATTCGGCGGGGGCCCTCCCGGTGGGCCTCGACGCGCACGCCGTCGACCTCGCGGTCGGCTGCACGTACAAGTACCTCAACGGCGGCCCGGGCGCCCCGGCCTACATCTACGTCGCCGCCCGGCACCAGCCGGCCTTCGACTCCCCGCTCCCCGGCTGGAACAGTCACGAGGACCCCTTCGCGATGACCCCGGCCTACGCGCCCGCCCAGGGCGCGGCCCGGGCGCGGGTGGGCACCCCGGACATCCTGTCCATGCTCGCCCTGGAGTCGGCGCTCGACGTCTGGGAGGGGGTCGAGGTCGAAGCCGTACGGGCCAAGTCGCTCGCCCTGACCGACTTCTTCCTGGAGTGCGTGGCGGCGTACGTCCCGCCGGGCATGGTCGAGGCGGTCACCCCGGCGGGGCACGGGCAGCGCGGCAGCCAGGTCTCCCTGCGCACCGAGAACGCGCGCGAGGTGATGGCGGAGCTCATCGCCAGGGGCGTCGTCGGGGACTTCCGCGCACCCGACGTGCTGCGCTTCGGTTTCACTCCGCTCTACGTCGGATTCGCCGATGCCGAGCGCGCGGCGCGCACGCTGGGTAACATTTTCGGGTGAAGCGGTAGCGAAACGTCACTGCACTCGGCGGGCGGGGCTACGGTCCCGCCCGCCGGGGTACAGCGCGGTCCCGCCACGGAACAGCGCGTTCCGGACTGATACGGTCCCGCTCTGTCTGCCGGTGCACCGGAACATCTGTCCCCGCTGTCCCACGCGTTACCGAGAGGTTGAGCCGATGACGGACCCCGCAGTCGAACGGGACGCCGCCGAGGCCGCCTCGGCCTTCTCCCACCCCCCGATCGAGCCCGACGCGAGCGCCGCGTACGGGGAACACCCCGACCAGGTCGTCGACTTCTACGCCCCGCGCGGGGCGGGTGGCGGCGCGCGTACGGCCCCGCTGGTCGTCGTCCTGCACGGCGGGGCGTGGCGCGCCCCGTACGACCGGCAGCACACCACCCCCTTCGCGGACTTCCTGGCCCGCCAGGGTTTCGCCGTCGCCAACGTGGAGTACCGGCGCGGAAGTTCGCTGCCGCTGCCGCATCAGAACGCCGAGGGGCCGGTCGCCGGCCGCTGGCCCGAGACGTTCGACGACGTCGCCGCCGCCATGGACGCGCTGCCGGGGCTGGTCGCGGCCGCCCTGCCCGCCGCCGACTTCCGCCGCACGGTGGTCACCGGCCACTCGGCGGGCGGCCACCTCGCGCTGTGGGCCGCGGCCCGGCACGTCCTGCCGTACGGGTCCCCGTGGAGGCTGCCTTCCCCGCCGCTGCTGCGCGGCGTGGTGGCACTGGCCCCCATCGCGGACTTCACGGTGGCGGAGGAGCTCGGGGTGTGCGGCGGCGCGAGTGCGCAGTTGCTGGGCGGGGCGAAGCACTGGGCGCAGCGGCTGCCCTTCGCCGACCCGGCGGCCCTGCTCCCGACGGGCATCGCCACGGCCGTGGTGCAGGGGCGGGAGGACATCGTCGTCCCGGACGCGGTGGCGGAGTCGTACGTGGCCGCCGCCGGGCGGGCGGGGGAGATGGTCGGCCTGACCCTCCTGGACGGCGTCGGTCACTTCCCGCTGATCGACCCGGCGGCGGACGCCTGCGCGGTGGTCTGCGAGGAGATCTCGCAACTGGCCTGGTAGAGCCCGGCGGCGCGGTACAGGAGCAGCGCGTGTACGAAGCGGTCCTCGGAGGTGGGTGGACACCGCCAGGTCAGGGGCCACGCGCCGTCGAGGGGCGGGATGGGCACGTAGGTGGTGCGGCGGGGGCCTGAGGTGAGGCGGGTGAACCCGGGCGGCCAGATGCGGTAGGCGGCGCTGCTGACGGGGATCAGGAAGTACACGGGGCGGCGGGCGTTGGCTTGTACGACGATGGGACCGGGGTCACCCCCCGTGAGCGTGACCAGGAGGTCGGCGAGATTCCGTCCGGTGTCACCGTCCACACGTAGGGCGTCAAATTGCACTCCGGCCTTGCGGATTCCGATCCCGGCCGTTGGAACCCAGCTGGGCGTAGGGGAGTTGGGGGCGCCGGAGGCGTCACTTTCAGTGTTCATGGGTCAAGGGTGGAGGGTCGGGTCTACCGTTTTCCAGAGCGCTGAGTCGACCGTCGGAAACGGTAGAAATTCGGCTTGCGCTGGTTGAGTTCGGTTGAGTCCGCTTGGTTTCGGTTGAGTTCGGTTGAGTGGGGTGGTGTCCTCCGTGGCCAAGGCAGCCAACAAGGAGACGGTGGGTGGGGCGACCCGTCTGGTGTCCCATCTGGCACGTGCGTTGCGCGAAAAGGAGAAGCTGACCCAGAAGGAACTGGGGAAGAGGCTCGGCTACTCGGCGGCGGCGATCAGCGCGGTGGAGACGGGCGCGCAGCCGGCGAGCGACGAGATGCTGGTGGGGCTGGAGGAAGAGATCGGGGGTGGGCTCGGGGCGTTTGAGGTGGCGCGGGAACTGGTCCGGCTGGACAAGTACCCGGCGCACTTCCAGGACTACTTCCTGTTGGAACAACAGGCGCTGAGTCTGTACCTGTTCGAGACCGATGCGATCTACGGGATCTTCCAGACAGAGGCGTATGCACGCGCACTGATCGCCGGTGGCTTCCCTGTCCTGACGGGCCATCGGGTGGATGAACTGGTCGAGGGCAGGATGGCGAGGAAAGTGCTCTTCGATCGGGACCCCATTGCGCTCATTGAGCTGATCGTGGACGAGGCCACACTGCGCAGGGGCGTCGGTAGTCCTGACATCATGCGCGCCCAGCACCAATACCTCGCCGAACTTGCCCAACGTCGAAACGTGACCGTCTATGTGCTCCCGTTTGAGGCTGGATTCTCGGGCGAGCAGGCGGGTGCGCGGGGTGGGATGAACCTCGTCGAAACTGCACGGCATGAGCGGCTCGTCTACATCGAGACTGGCGACGAGAGCCTGCTGATCAGCGATCCGGCGAAGGTGAGCGTCTACTCTCAGCGATACGCGAAGATCCGCGCACAGGCCCTCGGTCGGCGCGAATCGCTGGGCTTTATCAAGCAGTTGGCGGGAGAGCGAAAATGAGCACCAGCACCTTGCGGTGGTTCAGGTCGAGCTACAGCAACGACAGCGGTGGCGCTTGCGTCGAGGTGGCCTACGACTGGCACAAGTCGAGCTACAGCGATGGCGGCGGCGGGGACTGCGTAGAGGTGGCCGAGTGCCCCCACGCCGTCCACGTCCGGGACTCCAAGAACCTCGGCCCCGCCCTGACCGTGGCCCCCACCGCCTGGGCCGACTTCACAAGCTGGGCGGCGGTGTAGGGGTCGGGATGCAGTGATCCGGGATCAGGGAAGGTATGGGGGCTTCCCGTCAGTCTCATCGTCTCTCCGTGTCGGGCCGGCCCCTCAAGGGCGCTCCTCCTTCGTCGTCGCGTCGCTTCGCGATGGCCTTCGGCCACC